>NZ_CP192062.1:0-68855 GCF_050942175.1 Nocardia sp. CA-151230 | reverse complement strand
GGCCTACTCCTCGGCTGCCGGGCTAGGCGGCCAGCGGCGCTTGCGCGAAGCCCAGCGATGTCTGGGTCAGCGTGTCACCGTTGACGACCGACTTCGACGCGGAAAGCGCTGCGGACCACAGGAAATTGCCGGCAGTCGACGCATCCCACACGCTGATGTGAGTGATGGTTTCGGTAGCAGTCATCGACCAGGACGGGTTGGTGCCGGTCAGGGCGATCGCTCCCGATGAGGCGGCGCCGAACGTCGCCTGACTGCGGGTGGTAACGGCGCTGGCGTTCGCGGTGCCGGCCGAGCCCGGGTCGCCGGTGTGGAGCTTCACATACAGGCCCGCGGGCTGCGTCCATGCGGTGCCGCCACGCAGGTGGTCGAGAATCTTGTTGGCCAGGTTCGTCGTGTTGATTCCAGTAGCCACAGCTCAGTCCTCCTGGGTCTCGGTGGTTTCCGCGGAATCGGTGGTTCCGTCGGCATGGGTGACTTCCGCCTCGGCAGTGAGGAGGAATTCGAACGCAGCGGTCATGGCCTACCTGTTCTGTACGTCGAGGGTCATGGATCGGACATCGGTGCGGGACTCGGAGGTGACGACCTTGCAGCGCACCGTGTACGTGGCGCCTGCGGTCCCCTGGGACAGCCAGACAGTGACCGCAGTTCCGGCGTCGGTAATGTCGCTGGACTCCAGCGTCAGATCCGACGGGGAGATGGTGATGGTCTCGGTCTGGATGACTTCGCCGGGCTGCAGCCACGGCGGTGCGCCGGCGTGGTCCTGGCCGAACGTGAACTTGTAATCCAGTACTGCGAGTGGGTCTTTCACCTTCCGGGGGTACAACATCAGGCTGCGTCCTGGACGGTGATCTCGTAGCCGCCGAGCGACAGCAGCGCCCACCAGTAGGCACCCTCGATGCGCTCAACGGTGTCGGGTTCGTCGTGCAGGGTGAAGCTGCCCGGTCGCGACATCAGCGACAGCTCGGCGCACGCCCCGGATTCGGTCGCCGGGAACACCTCGGCCTTCGGGCGCACGAGCGCGCCGTATCCCGGCACTGCCACGACCGTCACGTAGCCATGGCCCTCGAACGGAGGGTCGATCGCGAAGCACCGTGCCGGTCCAGCGAAGCCACCGACCTCGGCGACTTGAATTGTGGCTGTAGCCATTTCGCTCCTCACTGTGCGATGTATTCGATGACGGTCACGCAGCCCGCCGCGCCGTTCGCATTCGAGCCGCCACCCCCAGCGGGGAACCCTCCGCCCGAGTCGTGGCCGCCGCCCCCGCCGGACTGGAGCACCTGCCAGAAAATCGGGGAAGTGCCGCCCGCAGGCACTAGACCGGACGCGCCGCCACCCACGCCCGCGCCAGATCCACCGCCGCCCCCACCACCTGCCAGCAGCCGCACCGGGCCCGAGGTGACCGACTCGCCCGGGATGCCTGCACCACCGCCGGAGCCGCCGCGCATGAATGACAGGCCGCCCTGGCCGCCGTTCGTGCCACCTTGCCCAGGCCGTGCGGTGACGAGGGTGCCGAACGAGGACGACCCGCCGTCTCCACCGGAGCTGCCGCCAGCGCCGACGGTGACCGTGATCGGTCCAGACCCCATATCGGTCGAGTGGATTCGTTCGCGGGTCACCGCAGCACCGCCTCCACCGCCGGTGGTGGAACTCCCTGCGCCCCCTCCGGCGCGGAGGATGACGTCGACACCGAGCACGAATCCCGATGAGGGGGTATAGGTTCCGCTCGAGGTGTAGACGATCGTATTGACATACATCTACGTCATGCGCTCCACGACAAATATGATCCCGTTGCCGCCCGCGCTGCCGGCGGTGTAAGAGATGCCACCGCCACCGCCGCCACCACCGCCACCACCGGCAGGGAAGGCGCCCGTGCCGCCGGTCGTGCTGCTGCTGCCTCCACCTCCACCGCCACCGCCGGTGGCGATGATCGAGGACGGTGCAGATCCGGCGCCACCAGGGGGAGTGCCTCCAGGTGAGATGCCGCCGATGCCGCCCGATGCGCCTGCAGCGAGCGATCCGCCACCGCCACCGCCACCGCCACCACCGCCGTGCAGGTCGTATGCGCTGGTGGAATTGCCTCCCGCAACGGAGGGGACATTGCCGGGGCCGTTGCCTCCCTTTCCTCCGTTGCCGCCGGGAATCATTCCGGCGCCGCCGATGCCGCCCGCGCCGCCGCCCTGGAGGAGGCCGAACAGGCCGCCCTGTCCGCCGCCCGCGGTGAGGAAGGAGCCGAAGGAGGTGTTGCCTCCACCGGTCCCGGCGGCGCCATGGCTGCCGCCCGCACCACCTCCGCCGCCCGCACCGATAGTGATGGAGATCGGGCTGAAAGCTCCACCGCTGGTGGGCAACAGCGACGCAGGGACGTTGAAGTGGATCTCGCCGCCGCCACCGCCGCCACCGCCGCCAGCGGAGTCATTGAGCTGAACCTCACCGTCTCCGCCGCCGCCGCCCGCTCCGGCGCCGATGATGATGACGTCAACCGAGAGGATGCCCGCGGTGGGCGTGTAGGTGTTGTTGCTGGTGAAGACGATCGCGTTGCCTTGCAGGATCAGCTGATTGAAGGCGTTGGTCAGCTGGGTGATCGAGTTGCTGTGGTTGTTGATGGTCGGCAGCGCCGCGACGTACGGGTCGTTGACGGTGCCGAAGATCGCTTCGAGCACCGACACGAATCCGCCGAGGATGCCCGCGAGGGCGCCCCCGACGAAGGAAATGATCATCGCGATCAGGCCGCCGCCGAGCCCCGAGAACTGCTGGGAAGAGAAGCTGTTCTGCAGGTTCTGGGTGATCGCGTCCTGCGTGTGAGTGGACTTGGCCGGGATCGAGCCATCCGTGCCCGTGAGTCCCCACGCGCCCGGCGATAGGTTCGATGATCCTCCCGGATTGCTCATCGCCGGGTGAACGTCCGCAGATCAGCTTGCAGCTGAGCGAGATTGAAGCCTTCCGGGCTGACGCCAGAGGTAAGCATCTCGGTGCTCAGGTAGCAGAGGGCTTCGTCGCAATACCGCCGGTAGAAGGCCGTGGTCATCTCCTGCACGCGGCCCCAGGTGACGACGCAGAAGTTGCCCGCGCGCCGGCCGACGACCGGAACGTAGTGACCGCCGACGATGGTCGCATTGCCATGGCGCACATCCCAGGGCTTGCCCGCGTTGAACTCGTCCTCCGCGTACGCCGGGACGCGCAAGCCGATACCGACCGCGCCGAAGATGTATGCGGCGGCTGCCAGCTCGTCGGGGTTGCCCGGGGTGAGCGCGACGTATGCGCCGACGCGATGCCGGTTGCCTGCGGAGTCGACGACACCGATGCGGCGCCGATAGGACGCGGCGACCTGCATGTCGGTGCCCTGGTCGGTGGACGGATCGGCGGGGTTGTAGCCGGTGACTGCGGAGTAGTCGGATTCGACTGCCTCGGTGTTGAACTCGATCGTGGTGTTGGCTTCGCGACCCCAGATCATCGTCTCGTGCGCGGCACCAGCCCACACGCAGTCGCCCACCTCGTCATTGCCGAGCATCTGGTAATCGGCGATCGCCCGCTCGTGTCCGAACTCGACCGGGATCTTCGGCAGCACAGCCGAATCCAGGTAGGTGCCGAGTTTGAGCTGGGTGGCGTTGATGCGGGCGGGAAGTTTTCCGAGCTTCATCAGGTCTCCCAAACAGATCAGGCCGCGGACAGCGGCGGGGGTTCAGGAACGTCGAAACCGGCGTCGCGGAGACGGCCGGCCATATTGGTGTCCCATTCGGTGTGGGCGACCATCGCTACCCGGCGAGCTGCCTCACGTTCTTCGGTAGCGCGTTTATGCGCGGCCAGCTCGGTGCGAACGGTGCCGAGTTCGTCTCTCAGGCCGGCTATCTCGTTGTGCAGCGGCTGTACGAGGCTGACCGCGACCGAGGACAGCACGGCGGCTTCGTCGGCCTTGGCCTTGCGGCGACCGAACAATCCGGTCGCCAAGCCGCCGATTCCGGCGCCCCCGACACCGGTGAGGACTTCGGACAGGGCGTCGAAGCTCACTGGCCGCCCGCCTGATTGGTTGGCTGGCTCACTGGGCTCACGGCGGACCTGATCAAGAGTCCGGCCACGATCGGCGAGAGCGCCGCATAGCAGGTGACGACCGAGTCGATCCAATCGACGTTGATCGCATGGCCGAGGATCAAGGCAATGATGCCGGTGACCGCTACCAGAGTGGAGCGGACCAGCGCGGGTTCAGGGATGCGGTTGCTGTTCACTTTCCGAGGTCCTTCCGTAGCTGAGCGACGGCGTCGACGAGGGTGAGAGGCTGGCCTTGTTCGTTATGGCCCAGCTGCGGCCAGGGGCTGAGCTGGCCGCGGATGTAGCGGATGCTGTCGAGCAGCTCGCGTTGCTCGTTGTCGTCGAGTGCCATGTCAGCTCCTGGGGTTGCAGGGTTGGGCGAGCGGGGTACGGCCAGCAGGGTGTCGAGGTCGGCGCGGGTGCCGCGGAATGCGTTGGCGTCCACGGAATGGCCGGCCACCATGGCGCCGTCGGTGAACTGGAGGATGTCGACGGCCTTGCCGCCGAAACCGTTCCAGAACGCCGAGTCATCGCCCGGGTACATAGCCGAGGCCGGGGCGGAAGGCGTAGTCACGTAGGAGGACTGGATCAGGCCGGGTGCCTGCGACAGGTCGGGCGAGCCGATCTGCTGCCAGTACCAGCGCGGGATGTAGGACAGGGCCACCTGGACGCCGCGCGCGTTGATCGCACGCACTACCGCCCAGAACACATCCATGCCACCGGAGTTCGCTTCGAAGTCGAGCATTGCGGCCGCGCCGTCGAGGTGGCGGACGAACACGTCGGCCTGGGAGTCGGGATCGCAGTCGCCGCGGACGTAGTGATATCCGGCCAGCGCGAGGCCGGCCGCCCGGGCGGCGTCGCGGTATGCGGGCCACGTGGAGTCGACGAAGTAGTCGCCCTCGCTGACCTTGCAGAACACGAAGTCGAAGCCCTCGGCCTTGACCTGCGCGAGGTCGATGTCGGAGCCGTTGTTGTTACTGATGTCGATGCCGTAGAGGGTCATTCGGCGTTCTCCTTTTGGGCGAGCTCGACCAGCCGGGCGAATTCAGGCGGGAGTGCCTTCTTCTGCAGCTCGGCTGCCTGCGCCTTTTGCTCAGGGGTCATGTCGGCGATGCTCTTTGCGAGCTTTGGATTAAGGGTTCCGAGCAGGGCTTCCGCTGTGGACTTCCACTTCTCAGCCTCGGCTTCCGGGTCTGCGTGCGCGGCGAGCCACTCGTCGTACTCATCGCGGTCGACGACCTTCGGTGTGTTGTACCAACCCGCTTCCGGATGGTCGCCGGGGATCAGCCATTTCGTCTGCAGCTCCGGGTGGTGCTTGAAGCCGAACTGCACCAGCAGCTCCGACTGCATCTCCCGGACGACGGGATATACGGGCACCGCACCCATCTGCGGGTTCGGGGACGGGAAGAAGGCGAGCGCCCAAGCCACGTGCTGCCGAGGGTCGTCCATATCCGCGGTGTCCTGGGTGACCACGCGGGTCATCGACGTGATATCCATTGCCTGCCTTCCGATGTCAGCTGAGGAGGTGGCTGCCGATGTTCGCCAGCGTCGCCAGGGCGAAGGAGATCTGCCGGTTCTGCCGCTCGGCCAACGTCATCGCGGCCTGCGCCATCCCGATCTGGGCCTTGTACTCGTGCGCCTGTCCAGCCGAGTAGTCCCAGGCGAGATTGAGCTCCTCGCACTGGTCGACGCGGATGGTGGAGGTGGCCACCTCGAATGTGGACCCAATCCGGTCGCCGGGCATGAACATGAGCCCAGGCAGGAACCGGCCGCCGCTCCCCAGGGACATGACATGCGCGGTCTGGGATTGGGTGGCCAGGAACGCGCCGCGGATAGCGACGACAGCACCCAAGCTCCAGGCGTTGTTCTCCGCGCCTTGCCCGAACACCTCCCAGAGGTGGACCCACCCCAAAGCGTGTGCGCGAGAATGGTTTTGCCATTCCAGCCACGCGAAGATCGTGCCGACCAGGAAAGGCATGACCACGTCAGCGATGATCGATCCGAGTCCGGAGAATCCGCCGAGGAGGAAGTAGCCGATCAGGGCTCCGATGCTCTCGATCGTCAATCGCGTGAGGTTGTCGGCGAGTGGGTTGTCGCCGCCGACGATGGCCCGCACCGCGGTGGCTGGCCCCCATGTCCATTCCGATGTGTCGATGGCGTTGTATTTGCTGTCGCGGATGACGATCCACGTGCGTGTCGGGTCACCGGGACCGATGTAGTCGGCGTCGAAGTAGGACGGCGGCCACGACTCGTCATCGCCAGCCACGATCTGAACGTCCTCGACGAAGCCGTCGCCGAACTGCTGAACGGTGCGCGCGAACCCGCCGGCCAGTCCTCCGCCGGTGGCCACGCCATCAGGCGAGTAGTAGCCGCTGGTATCGACGACCTCCAGGACAAGCGCGCCATTGGCGACATCAGGAACGCCTGGGATGTCAGAGGTTTCGCCATCGTCGGTGATTATTCGCCGATACCGCATGGTCAGCTGGGCGTCGTCGAGGGCGTTCTGGATGACCTGGTCCATGCGGTTCATGCGGGTCGCGAGCAGCGTCCACACGCTCGAGTCGTCCAGGTCGATCGGGTTGGCCTTGATCAGGACCTGCCAGCCGGACCAGTCGAAGACGCCGCCCCAGGAGCCGACCGCGAAGGGATCATCGGGGAGGGTCCAGAGATTGCCCTCGATGCGGATGATGTTGAGCAGGATCATCATCGAGATCGCCCACTTCGCGGGCCCGAAAATGGGCAGCACCCGCGGGAACTGGAAGATCGGGATGGGCAGCAGCGGATTCGGCGCACCCAGCATGAACTGCAGGTACTGCAGGTCGTCGATGAAGACGAGCTCGAGGTACCAGATGCCGGACTTCTTGACGGCCTTGAAGTACTTCATGATCCCCGACCAGCGGACCTTGCCGCTGTAGTGGTCGAGCGTGAGCACGACGTTCTTCTTCGCGTCGGGATCGTCGGGGATGTTGATGACCTGCCGGGCGAGGTAGTGGTCCATCCGGATCCGCAGAGTGCCGGTGTTGCCGAACTGGTTGCGCTTCCAGGTGAAGTCACCGCTCATGCTGTCGACTGCTTCGCCCATGAGTGCGAGGCCGGGGCTGCCGTCGGGTTTGTTGGTCCACAGCCGGGGTCGGGGCCGCGCGCGGCGCATCGCGATGAACTGGTCACGCCGCTGCTGGCAGGCCGTGTGGATCTGGTCGTGGGTCAGCATGGTCACAGCGACATCCCGAAGGGTCGCGAGTACCAGCGGTCGACCTCGATGGTCGCGGTCACGCCCGTGACTGCGCCTGTGACCGAGACCGTGGTGAGGAACGGCTCAGTGTTGGGAGCGACGGGGTAGATCATGTCGCGGCCAGAGGACCGCATCCATGGCCCGAGACCACCAGCGGCGGTGATCATGAACGGCTCGTTCGTATTGGTGTCGATCTCGACGTCCTCGCCTGCTTGCAGCGCGACCACCGGATACATGCGGTTGGTGTCCGCTCCCGGAGGCCGCTGGAAGTCGATCTCTTGGCCGAAGGAAGGATCCGGCAGCGTCCACTGTCCGGGGGCATTGAGCGTCCACCGTGGGAACACGGCGACGTCTCCGGGATTGCCGGGGTGCTGGAAGGCGCTGGTGGACCCGGAGGTTCCGCTCGGCAGCGACCAATCCGAGGTGACCGGATCGGCGGCCCAGTGAGGCTGCTCGCAGGCAGCGCTGACCATCAGCGAGTTCGCCTCGAAGTTGTGCGGATCGCGGCCCTCGAAATCGAGAGTCTCGAATGCCTTCGGGTCTTCCAGCAACCGCATGGTCAATCGCCGGACGCCGGAGCGGGTTTCGGCCTCGAGCTGGAAGGTGTCGTCCGGGTTTCCGAGGTCCTGGCGCACCTGGTCGGCGATGGCCAGCTCGTCCTCGGGATCGTCTCCAGCGATCACCAGGCCGAACAGCGGGTCCCTGCGCTTATACGAGAACCCTTGGTACTTCTGCATTCCGCCGCCGGCGGAGATCCAGTAGGTGACCGCGGGCGAGTCATAGAAGGCTTTCGGCTTCGGCATCAGCTCGACGCCTTCGCAGCCCGCGCCCGGACCGGAGATAGTCCAGACGCGGCCCGACTTCCCGATCAGCCGCAGCGCGAGGTAGTCGCTCACCGGACGGCCGCCAGCTGGCCCATGGACTTGATGTGCGCCTGCCGCTCGACCAGGTCGGCGAGGTCGCGCACGTCAGCGACGCGGGGCTCGTTGATGTGCGTGATGAACTGTGTCCCGCCGCCATTGGCCGCACTGTCACCGCGGTTGATGAGCTGGCTGGGGTCGATGTTCACCGGTGACCACCTCCCCTGATTGATGGCCTCGAGCGCGTCACCGTTGCGGGTGGCGTCGTAGGCGTTGACGATGAACTCATCCGGGCTGGCCCAGACCTTGGTGCCGTCGCCGCGGCCGCCGCCGGTGCCCGGGATCCAGCCGCCGTTGGCATAGCCGTGGCCCTGGCCCCAGACCGTGGTGGCGTCGCCGTACCGGGCCGCGGTGTAGTTGATCGATGCCGCGATGTTCGAGGCGCCGTCGAAGATGCCTCCACCAAACTGCGCACTCCTGTACGTGGCGTAGGTGGAGTCGAGCATCTGCATGAGGCCCTTGACGGTCTGAGTGCCGCCCTTGCCGTCCGAGTCGTGATCGTTGATCGCGTTCTTGTTGCCGCTGGACTCCGTCTCCATCTGCGACAGACCAGGTTCCAGCCACGAATCGGGCTTGCCGAGAGCTGCCAGGACCGATTTGAAGGTGGGGCGCCATGCCTCGACCGCTGCGGCGTGCGCGACCTTCCCGACGGTGGTGGTGTCGGCGGCCGGCACCTGGTCAGTCAAAGCCGGATCGCTCACGGGCGCATCGGATTGCGGAGTCGAGGTGGTTACCACGGTGGGCAGGTTCTGCGGCGTGTAGGAGTACCCGCCGGTGCCGTTGGCGTCCTTGTAGTGGTCGACGACGCTGTTGATGGCCTTGTTGTAGACGTTGTTCTCGCTGAAGATGCTGTTCTCCAGGCCGAGGCCGGACAGGATCGCGTCAGCGAAATAGCCTGCGGCCTTGGAGAAAATGCCCTTCAGTGACAGGCTGCTGTTGTCGTCCTTCTTCTGCGCCGACTCCAGCGTGTTCTGCGCCTTCTGGTACTTGAGGTCGGCTGCATGCTTGTCCGCGTCCGTCGAGGCCGGGTTGGCGTAGACAGCGTTGCGCTCGGAGTTGGCGGAATCGACCGCGGCCTTGTCCTCCTCGATCGAAATCTGCGTGTCGGACTTCTTCCCCGGCAACGCTGCCTGCGGGTTGGTGACCGTCGAGGTGTTGGTGTTGTAGACGGTCGAGCCCGGCGTCGACTGGCCCGGAACGTAGGCACCCGAGCCTCCTGCCGCGTCCATGACCAGATAGGAGCGGTTGGTGAACATGTTGTCGCTGGCACCGATCGCCTGGCCGCCGTACATGACTTTGCTTGTCGCGCCGCCACTCTCGACGTTCACACCGTTCGGCAGCGTGCCCGCAGTGTGACCGCCTGCGGCCATGTTCGGGTTGTTCACCCAACCAATCCGGAAGGTGCTGCTGTTGCCGACGCCGTCCTTGAAGCCGAGCGCGCTGAGGAACTCGCCTTCATTCGAGGTAGCCATACGCCCGGAATCGGGCTCCCGGCCGACGGCCTTGTTCGCCAGCTTCGACTGAGTGCCTGAGCAATCGAAGTCGCCACCATAAGGGGTGCCGTTGATCGACTGCGCGTACGAGATCAGGTCGGAGACATGCGAAGTCGTCGTGGCCTTGTTGGTGTCGGCCTGGGCGGTCTTGCCGGTCTGGTCGTCGGTCTTGTTGTTGTCGCCACCGATGACGCCGCCGTCCTCATGGCCGGGCAGCTGCCGGAACGTACCCGCGTTGATCTGGGCGAGCTCCGTGCCATACTTCTGCGAGGACTGCCGGTTGATCACCCACTCCCCGCCGTCCACCCGCGCGACCGGAACGCCGGCGCCGGTAACGGCGAGAATGCCATCGCGCTTCTCGGTACCCGGTCCCGTGGTGGGCAGCATGCCGCCGGTGGCGTTGGCGGGCACGCTCGGCTTCAGTACTCCCTGATCAGCCAGCGTTTGATGGAGAAGGACTGCTACCGGCGACGCATTGTCGGCCAGCTTCCAATCGATGTTGATCTTCTGCGTCTTGTCCGGCAGCTTCTTGTCCGCAAGCTCCTGCAGTTTCGCCAATGCATCCGCGGTATATGCGACGACGTGGATCTCGTCCGGCTTACCCGGGACCGGCTCCACCAGCTTGAGCCTGTCCAGCTCGTCGCGCGCTTCCTTCGTCAATGCCTTGACAGGGATCGTGACGCCATCCTTGTGCGTCTTCAGCTCCTCGTTGATCACGGTGAGCTGCTGAGTTACATCGCTGGCACCCTGCAGATGCGCGAGAATCTTGATGTCGTTGGGCAGGTAGCCGATGCCGGTCGCGAGATCCTTGATGGTTTGGACGTCCAGGCCGGTCGCCCGGGCGAGGTCTTCGAACTGGGTCTGGTTCTTGGCCAGGATCGGGTCAAGGTCATTGCCAGCGAGGGCGGCGTCGGCGGTGGCGTCGCGGATGGCCTTGAGGGTGTCGTAGAGCTTGCGGCCGTTCGCCGTTCCGGTGTCGATCTTGTTGCCGTCGAGTAGCTGCTGACCAGTGCCCTGGCTGGCGTCCCAGTTCTTGGTGAGGTCAACGGTCTGGCGGACCTGATCGTTGTAGCGGGCCAGCGCATCCTGTGCGTCGAGAGACTTACCCGACAGGACGTCGAGGGCGGTCTTCAGTGCGCTGAGGCGGTCCGCCCCTGACGCGGACGCGTCGGAGAGCGTCTTCACCGCGTCGGTGAGGCTGCTGAACCCTGGCGTGGTGTCGCGCGCCAGCTGACCGGCATGCGTCAGTTCGTCGCGGGTCTTCTCCAGCGCCGCAACGACATCCGAACCCGCGGCGCCGGTGTTCTTCAGCGCGTTGATCAGGTTGGTGTACGACTCCCCGCCGTTGGCGACGATGCCCCCGAGGTCGGAAACCTCGAGCTTCTGATCGCGCAGAACCTTCTGCAGGGTGCTGTTCTGGTCGATGGCGCGCTGGATCGAGTCGTATTTCTCGTTGTTGCTCTTGATGAAGTCCGCATGCCCATCGCTGGCCAGCGAATGCCAGAAACTCGACCAGCCCGAGTGCCCCGACTTCGCGACATCGGTGATGGACGCCAGGTTGGCTGTGGTGAGGCTGGACGCGGCTTCCTTGGCCTGGGTGGTGAGCGCGCCGCTGGAAGCTTCCAGCGATGCGCGGAAGGTGTCCTGCGCCTTGGCGCCCTTCACGACCGCATTCGCCAGTTCCTCTTGCACACGCCGTGTTTGGTCGGCGTCGGACTTGTAGGCGAGGAAGGCCGTCGTCGCGCCTGTGATCGCGATACCCCACGGGCCGCCGAGCGCGGACAGCAACCCCGATCCTGCGTTCCCGAGTGCCTGGGCCGCGGTACGAATGCCATTGGCGGCAGGGGTCAGTCCGGTGGCCGCCAGTGCGCCCGCAGTCCGGCTGAAGGTCGTCGCGGTGGCTGCCGTGTCGAGGAAGGTTTGCTGCATACGGGCAACGACGGGAATATGAGTTCCCAACTGCTGTACCGCGCTACCGAAGCGGCCGAGCGCTACCGAGCCGACGCCCGCCACATTGGCTACGCCGCCACTGGCGCTGACGACACCGGCGACACCGCTGCGGAAGGTGTTGAAAGCACCTGTGGCGTCGGTTCGCAGTGCCGTGAACAAGGTGGAAGCACCAGTGCCCAGCGTCGTGAACGCCGAGGTTGCACCGGTGCGCAAGGCCGTGAATGCGCTTGTGAGTGCGCCGTTGACTGTGTCAGACGTCCGCCGCCACGTGCTCAACGCGCTGTTGGTGTCCTGGATCTGAGAACGAAGTCCGGAAAAGACCGGGGAGAGCGTCTTGAAGGCCAGGTAGGCGACGACCGCATCCCGAACGAGTGCGGGGTGCGCGCTGAGCAGGTCCGCGGCCACCTTCAGGAATGGTGTCGCGATCCCACTCCAGACCTGGAACCCCTGGTAGACACCAGACAGCAACGCCGGCAGATCTGCCAGAATGGGCTTGATGCGATCCAGGTCAGCACGCGCCTCGGCAAAGAACGCCCGCAGCTTGTCCTGTCCCTCAGCGCCTTTCAGGAATGATGCGAAGTCCTGGGACGCCTGCCGAAACGACTTGCTGACGCCATCAGCATCGGCCGCCCGGAAGACCGAGGCGACGATCGAGCCCGCGTCCTTAAGGATTCCAAAGAACGTCTTACCGGCGTCGATACCCTCCTGAATCCAGGTCTTCAGCGATCCCGTCGCGGCGCCGACCTGGACCCGGTTGTTGAAGTCGGTAGCGAAGCGCGCGAAGTTCTCGCCCATTTTCGGCAGGAAGTCGGTGCCGATCGTGATGAGCTTGGTGAGGGCGTCGGTGAGCGGGGCCGCGCCCTTGGCGGCGTTCTGGAAGCCGAGTGCCACGTTCGCGAGCGAGGTCTTGAAATCGGCCTTGTTCGTCTCGCTCGACAGGCTGGCCAGGGTGGCGCGGAGCCCAGAGTTGATGGCGGTGTTGATGCCGACCATGCCGGTCTTGAGGCCGGGTAGCTGCTGCTTGACCAGGGTCGTGATCGACGCACCCAGCCCGTTGGTGAGCGCGTCCTGGCTGGTCTGTTGCGCATCATTCCAGGCCGGCCCAAGCGCGCGGATATCGTTGACCAGTTCCTTCGCGTTCGGCGACAGCTTCGCCATCGCCTTGGCCAGGGCCTGCTCGCTGCTGCTGCCCAGCGACTGCTCCCGGATCGCCTTAGCCAGGTCCTGCTCGGCCTTGACCTGATCATGGGTGGCCGAGAGGACCTTTTCCTTTGCGGCAGTGACCTTGTCGGAGCCCTCGATGCCCTTGGCGTTCGCCTCGGCGGTGTCCTGCGAGAGGTCGCTGGTCTTCTCCTGCTGCTCCTTGAGCCGCTGAACAGCCTGCCGGTAAGACAGGTCCGCGCGATGGCGGGTCTCCGCGTCAGCAGACGGGTCGTGCTGGACCTTGGCGAGATTCTTGGCGGCCTCGGCGACGCTGATCGAGGCGTCCTCGGTCGACAGCTTCTGGTCTTCGAGCTGGTCGTTGAGGTCGCGCAGCTCCCGGCCGGCGTCCTTGTAACTGTTGGTGAGGTCCTTCTGCGCGGCCGTCGCGGCACGGTCCGCCTGCTCGACCCCGTACTGGGCTTCGGCGACCGCGTTGGCCTTGTCGATCGCGTCGTTGGCGTTGCCGGTGGAGTTGTTGGACTGCTCCGTGGCCGCCTTGAAAGCGCCGGTGATGCCGCGGGCGCCGACAGCGACCGATCCGAGTCCGGCCAAACCGCCGAACCCGACCGCGGGGAGCAATGCCAGGGCATGCGAGGCCTTGGCCGCGGCACCAGCGATCGCGAGCAGATCGGCGACAACACCCGCGGCACCAACGACGCCGACCACCTTGGCCTGCAAGGTGAGGACCGACTTCAAGTCGCTCGACAGCTTGCTAGCAGCGGACTTCGCGCCGGACCCGTTGATGCTAGGCGTGATGGTGGATCCTCGGCCGGCTTCCCGGCGCAGGGCTTCGATCTCGGCGCGCGCGGCCGCAGTGTCCGCGTCGATCCGCATGCTCGCGTTACGGCTGGCCTCGCGGCGAAGCGCGTCAACCTCGGCGCGGGCGGTCTCGGTGGCGGCTTCCATCCGCATCGAGACGTTCTCGCCTGCGGCTCTGCGGAAGTTCTCAACCTCGGCCCGGGCTGCGGCGGTGTCGATGCCCATACGGATATCGACCTTGAAGTCCATAGCCTCGAGCTCGGACTTGACCTTCTTGACGAATCCGTCAAAGGACGGCTTGATCTTGATCGCCGCGGATCCCGCATCGTAGCTAGGAATTTGCTACACCTCCCCCGGTTCACGTTGTGCCGCATGGGATTCCAGATAGTCCGCAGCCGCCCTAAGGCGAGAAGGATCGTCGAGCATGAGGCCCAGCGCTTTGTTGCATCGACCGCACAGCAGCGCTCTGACACGACCAGTCGAGTGATCGTGATCGATAGCCAGTTCACGGATCTGGCCGCCGGGATGGACCTCGGTTTCGAAGCATCCGCAAATACCACAGCGGTTGTCCTGCGCGACGCGCATTGCGAGGTAGGCGTCATATGACAGCCCCAGCTTGCGGCGTTTTGCCTGTGTACGCCGCTCATGATCCGACGCAGACCACCGTGCTGCGGTACAGCTCCGACAATGCGCCACACGACCGTTGCGCCTGTCGGCAGCCCTAGCAAACTCATAGATGTGCTTGGTTTCACCGCACTGCTGGCAGAGCTTGACGCTCAAATAGCAGGTGTCGCACAGCCACGGCGTTTTGCCGTTGTAGCGGTTGTGATTGCTGACGACGCAGTCCGACTCGCAATGGCTGCAGGTCCGGATCCGAATGAGTCCGGTGATGTCGATCCGGCATGCCCGGCACATGCCTTGGACGCCGTTCTTCGTTCCGGATGCCCGGTCGAAGTCGGAGAACAGCTTGGCGCGCTTGCACTTGTTGCACCAGCAGAACCACTCGCGGCATGGCTCACAGATCCGCCGACGCTGGAGGTGGTTGCCCTGAAGCTTGATTCGCTCGAAATCCTTGTCGCAGACCTGGCAATGGAAATCGAGCAGCACGGGCAACCTCCTCTCAGGCGGATAGCTGTGGGGTGAGGTCGACGTGCTGCGGGCTGAATGTGGCGACGAGCTTGTTCATGGCCGCCTGCCGCTTCTGCTGGGAGAGGATGTCCGCGCCCGTGAGCGGCCGCGGAAGCATCGACGCGCGAGGGTCTTTCGCGATCTGCGCGATGATCAGGTCGCAGATGTTGAACAAGGCGTGGATCTCGGCGCTGAACCCGAATGCCGTCGGATTCTTGGCCTTCGGCAGCTTCGCTGCTTCCTCGGCAAGCTGGGGATCGACCAGCAGCGCGGAATGACATGCGCTGCCGACAATTCGGCAGCATCGTTTGTAGTGACGGTGGAACTGGCTCCACGGTCGAAGGCCGCGAATCCAGTCATAGGCGTCGACGCCGAGGATGTCTTGGAAATCTCCGTCGATGTCATCCCACCGCTCGTCTATGAGTCGGAGGATTCCTCGGATTTTCCCGGCGCCTGCTCGACGCCGAGGCCGAAGAGATGGCGGTTGATGTCCCGGGTGAATGCATGCCACACCGCGTACGGCTGGTCTTCAAACAGGGCGATGACCGCGTCGTATTGCTCGCCGAAGATGATGCGTTCGGCAGCTGTTTCGTTCTCGGCTGTCTCGATCTCGATGAATTGCCGGCGAGTCAGCGGGGAAATCGTGATGTCTTCGGTGAGGACATACGGCTTCGGGACATCGATTTCCTGCTGGAGATCATAGAACCGGCCGATCGGGGCCTTTTCGACCTTATCGGCAACCTGCGGCCTGGCGGCCGTCTTGCGTTCAACCATGAGTTTGCCTCCCCGGCAACATGTCCCCGGCAGGTTGGAAGCCGCCCGCGCCCGCCGGGGAGGTCCAGGGCGCGGACGGCGCATGGTGCGCTACGAGACGGTGACCGCGCAGGTGCCGGTGAACGTCTTGTAGGTGGCGGTGATGGTCGCCGAACCGGTCGCGACCGCGGTGACGAGACCCGTCGAGGACACGGTGGCCTTTGAGGTCGCCGAGGACGAGTAGGTCGCCAGGGCGGTGACGTTGCGGCCGTTGTTGTCGGTCACGGTCAGCTGCTGGGTGGCGGCCGCGGCCTTGGTGGTGGTCGACGGCGACACGGTGATGCCGGTGACCGGCGGATAGAACCCGGCGGCCGAGGCCAGCGGCTGGAATCCGGCACCGGCGTAGGTGATTCGGGTCGCGTAGCCGAGGGTCTTGTGCTTGAGGAACTGCATGGTGACCGGGTACATCGCGATGCCGTCATCGTTATAGGTGACGTCGCCCGACTTGCTGAGGGTTGCGCGACCGGAGTCGATGATGGTGTAGATCTCGGCACCGGCTTCACCGTCGACGCCGATCATGACCAGCGAGTACTCGACGTTGAACGCGGTCTCGGAGATGACCAGATGCACCTCACCGGTGGTGGCGCTCGCGCTGACGTCGGAGAAGTCCTGACCCCAGTACGCGCCCGCGGTGACCATCGAGGTCTGCTGCATCGTGAAGTCGACGGTGGTGTCGCGGGACTTGCGGATGATGCGGGTCGCGGTCTGCTCGCCGTAGGTGTCGACCGGGGTGCTGTTGATCGCGGTGGCGAGCTTGGTTCCGGCCTTCTTGTCGAGGTTGCCGACGGGGACGTAGGCGGCGGACAGGGGCAGGATCAGCCCGGAGCTGTCGGTGTAGTCGGTCGGGATCGCAGTGTTCTTCGGAGCCAGGTAGATGGCCCAGTCGAGTACGGCGATCTCGAGATCCGGGTTGCCCTGACGGACGTCGGTGGCGAAATCGGTCATGACGGGTCCTCCTTCAGAGGGTCGCCCGGGGTGCGGGCATCACAGGGGTGGGTGACGCACGCCCCGGACGTGCGCAGAGGGAAAGCTGTTGATCAGGAGAGGGATTCGCGGACTTTGGCGTAGTCCGGCAGGCCTCGCGGTTTGCGGCAGATCACGCGGTAGGTGAGAGGTACGAGCCGGTCGTCGGGGTTGAGCTCGGGCATCAGCTGCGGGCCGATGAGTTCCTCGATGCAGTCGACGAGCGTCTTCGATCCGTCCTCACGGATCACCGTGCCGCCGCGGTAGTAGGACAGGAGCCATTGCCTGCAGAACTCGGCCAGTTCCCATGACTCCGCGCGGGTTTCGGCGATGGTGGCGACCTGAACCGATGCGGGATCGGCCATCACGCCTGCTGCTGCGGCGCCGCCGCCACGGAAGACGCGCACCAACGGCAGGTGTGATGCGTAGTCGTCTGGCAGCCAGGAGACGGCCTGCGGTCTCCGCGGCTGCCCGTTGTCGAGGACAGGTTGGCCGGCGCTGGTGAGGACGTCGACCGTGTTCAGGATTGGCTGCAGGGCATCCATGACGACCAGTTCCCGATCCGGGAAGCCGCCCTTCCACCAGTCGGGGAACCGCAGACTCACAGCGCCCCCATCAGATTGAGGATCTTGTTGAGGTCGTGCGCGCCCTTGGAGACCTCGTTGAACACCTGCCGGGCGGTGTCGGCGGTGCGCCGCGGCGCACTGAGCCGATCCCCGGTGACACCGAATTCGTGGCTGGCCGCGTAATAGGCGGTCGAGCTACCGATCTCCATGAATCCGACCCACCGGCCGTCCTCGATGCCGGTGGAAACGCGAGCCGACTTCGCGAGCTCGCCGGTCCGCTTCGCGACGACACCGCGGTAGAGGGCCTGGTACAGCTCGGCCACCTCGAAAACCAGTGCGCGGCAGGTAGGTCCGACGAGGAACTGGGTGATGAACGGGTTCGGCATGGCCGGCACGTTGACGTCTTCCATCACGCGACCCTCTCCGCGAGCACCACGGTGCCGGGCTCCCAACTTGTCAGCGGGGAGTGCCAGTTGTGGGGCTTGCCGACAACCCGGGACCAGACGGTGTCACCGGGGAGTTGGATGTGGGCGCCTGCGGCGATGGGGTCACCGGCGGGGAAGAACAGCCGGTACTCGCTGATCGTCGTGTTTCTGCGTTCGGTGTCGGATCGTGTGGACATCAACTCGATTCCGACGCCATCGACCGCGCGCGGGGCGGGGTCCGATATCGGGTCGCCGGTCCGGTCGATGGCCGGGGCATCTTTGACCATGACGGTCTCACCAGACGGGAAATACACCGGGTGCCTGATCCGCTCGCCACGGCGCGACTGTCGCGACGCCGAGGTTGGCTCGCTTGGTGCGCTGCCGGATGGTCGACAGCTCTTCGTCGGTGAAGCTGATCGCCCCTGACGCCGTGGTCGATGAGTAGGCGGTCGAGAAGGGCCCTGCGGTTTGCTGCGTCACCCCTGACGGGTTGCGGAACAACCGCAGAACCTTCTCAACCACAAGATGTTTCACCCGCGAGAACCGCGCCGGATCCGACACCGATGTCAGCGAGGAAAGCGATGGCACGAGCCCGATCAAGCGTGCTTCGACAGCGTCGATCTTCGCTTCAGTCCATGCCTGCCGAGTCGAGGGTATGACGCCCTCGAACTCGGCTTGCACGTCGGAGAACTGCGCGAAGGTTCCCATCAGGCGAGCCCGGCGTTCTCCATGGCCGCGATGATGTCGTCCCGCTTCCACTCCTCGGCCACGGCGACGCCACGGTGTTCGGCATAGTCGGCCCATGCCTGGCGGGTGGCGCCCGGTCCGGCCTTGGCCGGTGCGGCATCGGGATCGGTGACGGTTTCCTGGGCGTCGTCGCCTTCTCCGTCGGTGGGTGGTTCGTCCCACACGTTCGGGTTGGTGATGCGGGCGACAGCCCAGGCGGGCACCTCGTCGCCGGCCTCGAAGACGGCGTGACTGTGGTCGTCCTTGAGCACGTGGACGGTGGTGTTGAGGCGCGCCATGGCTAGCTCACCGTTCCGACCATCAGGTAGCGCGGCTGCTGGATGACGGGCATGCCGACCGCGTCCACGTAGGTGAATTCGCGGTACGGGGGGCCGTCGCGGTCGACCACGGCGACGATGCCGGGGGCGTCCTCGAACGCCATGTCCACGGCGTTGGAGCGCATCAGCTCGAGCGCGGTCGCCGACACACCCCAGGCGGTGAATCCGAGGTCGCTCGGGTTCGGGGGCAGGAATACGACCTTGTTGCCGGGGATGCAGTTGGTGGTGGTGCCGTCCACGTCGACCTTGGTGTCGTACACGAACTGGATGTCGGGCAGACCCAGGCTCATGAGCACGGTGGACAGCTGCTGCTGGGTGATGACGTCCACGGTGCCGATCAGGGTCGCGAAGTACTGGCGCACTTCGGCGTTGCGCTGCAGCAGGTGCAGGGTGGCGCGGTTGAGGATCATCGATCCGGGCGCGAAACCGTTGACCGCGACGTAGGAGTCGACCCACGACAGCATGTCGGTGATGGGCTTGGAGTTGGTGATATCCGACCACAGGGTGGACGGTGCGACGAAGTTGCCGCCCGGGACGCCATAGTCGGCGGTCTGGGTGATGCCACCTTCCGCGGCGAGCGCGAACGTGCCCGAGGACAGCACGTTGCCGCGCGCGAGCTCCATGCGGGCCTGTACCTCGCGGGTCAGGTTCGTCGCGTCGTTGTAGATCGCCTCCACCAGCGCGGCCCGGTTGGTGCCTGCGGTGCGCGCGAACTCCAGGTTCAGCCGCTCGAGCTCACCGACACTGATCGAGGACGACAGTGCGGGCATCTTCACCTGCTTGTCGGTGAAGGTGTCGCGCTCGGAGACGTGCAGCCGCGCATCGTAGGCACGGAACCGTGCGGTCCGGTTGACCCGGGTCAGCTCGGTGAACACCACGTCGTTGCGGGTGAAGTACCGGTCCGGAAGGATCTGGTTCAGCATGAACGTGGCCGGGACCGGCACCTGGCGAACGAAAGTCACCAGCGCGTCCGGCAGAACGGGACCATCGAGAACGAAAGTCATTTCTTACTCCCCTCCAGCCCAGACGATCAGCGGAAGTGCGGTCTTGGTCGTCGAATCCGGCGAGATCGGCAGCTTGGCGGTGTTCACGAACCCGTGCACCATCAGCGCGCCGGCCACGGTCGGGGTCAGCGAGCCGTCGGGACGGATCACGCGCAGCGAGGAGAACAGGATGCCGACCGGGTTCTGGGTGCCGTCGGTGGCGCCGGAGGTGTAGGGCGCGTACAGGCCGGTCGCGGTGATCTTCGCCAGCACCAGACCCGAGAGGATCGATCCCTTCGGGTAGTGGGTGTTGGCGGTGAACTTGCTGGTGTCGAGCGTGCAACCGAGCATCGTGCCTTCGTCGGTGCCGTGCTGGGACAGCAGCCACGAGCGCTTCTCGACGCCCTGCGCGATGTTCAACACATTGATATCGGTCATGATTCAGCCCCCTTTCTGAGGCTCAGGATTTCTGTTTGATGCCGAAGCGCTTTTCCAGCTGCTGGTTCGCCTGATCGACCGCGGTATTGCCGCGCGGCGGGGGCGCAGAATGCTGCCCGGCGTTTTGCCAACGCTGGGTATTGGCTTGCGGCTGAGTCGGATTGGCTTGTCCGGGGTACATGGCCGTGAGCGCACCCATGACCTTCGACTCGTCGACCTCTCCGTCGGCACCGAGAAGAGCTGCGGGATTGACGATGTCGCAGAACGTCTTCAGCTGGTCGCCGGACAGGATGGACGATGCGGCGGCCTTCACCTGCAGGGCCTGGATTCGCGGCAGGAACTGGGACTGCGCTTCCGCGGTGGCTGCGTCGGCGGCTTCCTGCTTCGCCTGCTTGAGTGCCTTCTCGTCGGCCGACATCTTCTCTGTCTCCAGAGCGTCGGCCTTGGCCTTGAGAGCGGCCACTTCCTGCGGAGTGACGCCTTTGAACGCCTTGACGGCGCTCTCGTGCTCGCGCGCATAGTGCTGCCAGTAGGAAGCCCTCTGCGCGTCGGTCATCTCCGACAGCGGAATGCCCCGCCAGTCCTCACCATTGGCCGACGGCGTCGACGCAGGAGGGGCGGCAGGAGCGGCAGGCGAGGGAGCCGGGGCGGCAGGAGCCTGCGGTTCAGCCGCAACGGGCGCGGCAATGGGTTCGGACAAGAGTGTTCTCCTATGTCAGGAGGGTGTGAGTTACCCATGTCGGGTCAGCCCGCAAATCGGTTGCGGGAAGCTGAGGTTCAGGCAGCTTGATCGAGCTGCTTGCGGAACTTGGCGATCTGCGCCAGGTGGTACTGCACTGGCGAGGAGTCCTCGGCGAAACCGCGCGCGCGCAGCGACTTCAGCGACTCGGTCAACACCTCGACCTGGTGTGCGGCGAATTCCTCGGCGCTCGTCGCGGCGGCGGCCGGTTTCTCGCTGGCGCTCACCACTGCATTGATAGGCGTGGGCGGCGTGACGCTGTAGTAGGGGACCTTCTCGCCGGTGACGCGCGTGAGGACCGGTCCCAGCTCGTCGTGGTGGACGATGTCGTAGCGGGTGGCCTTCAAATCCTTGCGGTGCGTGGACGACCCGCCGACCTTCTCGCCTGCGTCGTTGTAGAGCCGCTGCAGGTCTTTGTCGTTGATCACCGATCCCGGATCGTGGGCTTCGGTGACCGCGACGACCGTGCAGTGGCACCGGTAGTGGATCGCCTTCAGGTCGGATATCTTGTAGACGCGGTGGCTGGCCACCACGCACATGCCGCACACGCCGCCCTTGGACAGTTCCGGGTGAATGACCCGCCGGTATCCGGTGATGCGGGAGTCCTGGGCTTGCGCCTGTTTCAAGCTCTCCTGCTCGGCAAGCCGTTGCGCGAGCACCAGGTTCGTGTCCACCAGGTCATCGATGCGCTGCTCGGCCGCCTGGTTGGCCGTCGCCTCATCCGCACCAACAGACTGGTGATACCGGAACTGGACCACCGCGCGGGAGAACACGCGCCCGGGTTCCGAGTCGGCAGCGGTGATCGTCTGCTGTTGTGTCTCATTGGGTTTCGGCTGATAGGTCAATACCGTGCTGGGCTTGTGGGTGACGGTGACCTCGTCGGCACCCAGCTTCACATGCGCGCCCCGCACATTGTCCGGGATCTGCACCGACACGTCGGCCGTGATGCCCATCGTCCGCAGCTGGGCGACCTGCGCGGCCGTCGTAGTCGCGGCGACACTTTTCTGGGCAGCGACGATCACCTGCCCGGACTTGGCCAGGAACGCGGCGACCTGGGCGTCGTCGTACGGGTTGGTGGTGCGCCATAAGTTCTTGATCATGGCGGCGGTCACCGCCGACGAGTTCGCGACCATCGAAGCCGCACCCGCGACGATGTGTCCGGTCGCGGTGGCCACATCACGCGGTGTCCGCGACGCTACGTACAGTGCTGCTGCCGCGGTGGCGGCCTGCTGGCGTCGGTCTTGCGTGCTCGCCGGAGCGGTCACGGCACCTGCGCCGCTGTCGGGGCGAGTGTGCCGGGCTTGTTCTTGTCGGTGACCTGCTCTGTCATTCGCACCTGTGTGGGCGGCGGCGGCACGGTCAGCTGTGCGTACAGGATCTGGTCCTGGATCAGTTCCTGCTCGTTCGCGACGATCTCATCGGGATCCATTTCCATGATGTCCGTCAGCTGCCGCTGCCGAGACAGGATGCCGCGGGTCTGGTTGATCGCATTGGACTTCTCGCCCAGCGAATAGGATTCGACCGCGCCCCACAGCATCTCGATGTCCTTGCCGCGTTGAGGCTCACCCGCGAACGCGAACGCGATCTTGAATGCCTCGACCAGGCCCGGGTTGATGCGCGCCTTGCGGTCCTTGACCTTGAACACCAGACCCTCACGCATCAACGCCGCCCCCTCGGCGCTGCCCTGCGCCGCATCCGGGGTGATCAGATGCAAAGGCGTCGAGGTGACCGCAGCGAATTCCTTCACGTCATCGCGAATGGAGGTGATGATCGGCGTCAAGTCCGTCTGCCCCGACTCCCAGAACTGCGACCCCGCCGGCACCCGCCACAACGCGCCCGGATCCGCACGGAACACGTCGTTCCAGTCGATCTCTTCGACCGGCGAATCCTGATCGTCCTCATCGCCTTCCAGATCGGCGATCACCGCGCGCTGGCGGAACGACTGGTACCAGGTGATCACGATCCGCTGCAGGATCGTGTCATTGATCCGATCCAGCAAGTCCAGATGCGGCTCGTACTCCCCCATGCCGCGCGCATTGGTGAACCGGATGACCGGGACCTGCCCGATCCCGTCCAGCTCGGGCAGCGACACACCATCGGAGCCGCCCTCGTCTTCGTCCCACTGGAATCCCGACGCCGAGAATCCGCGATTGAAATACGCCGAGGACTGCCGAACCGCTTTATAGCGTCGCCCGCCGACGAACAGCCACGCCACCTCTTGCGACAGCACGGGGTCATAGCCGACCTTCAACGCCGCCCGCAACTGGGTCGGATTCTGCGGATCCGGTTCCCCCACGCAGAATCTCGGATCCTCCGCAGTGATCAGCGGCGTCTTGTCGACCGCGTTCGGGAGCGCCGGGACCACCATCAGGTAGCCCTCGCTCATCGTGAACACATACGTCAGCAAATCCTTGAACGCTGCCGCGAATCCACTGTTGAGCATGATCCGACGAGCGATATCGTCACCCCGCGGACCCGGACCCCCGATGCCGGTGCGCACACCCCGCAGTTCCATCCGATCCAGCATCGACGTCACACACATCGGTGCATACGTCGCACGCCCCTTGCGCAACACATCCTGGAACGTCTGCGTGAAGTCCTGCGCCACTTGCGGCAACGGCGGTGCACCGATGTAGTAGCTCCACAACAGGTTGAACCGCTGCCGGCGCGTCCGCACCGGCCATATCGGTTGCTGCGTCAGATTGTCGACCGTCAGGTCATAGGTGGTGTCACGCACGTCGAACCGGCGAGCCAGATAATCCAGCCACCACCCGGGACTGCCCGGATCATTCAGGCCATCCAACACAGGCATCGGGTCCGACACGCGCGATCACCTCCATTCATCGGATTCGTTGAACCACACGACGTTTCGACTTCGGTTGCGAACCGAGCACATCCATCCGCGCCTGCCACGCCAGCACGGCCGCCATCGCGGCGTCGAGCTTGCGATCGGGGTGCAACTTGCACAGAATCCAGGCCTTCTCACCGGTTTCCGGGTCGTCGACAAGGTTGGTATCCGCCCGGCCCGCGTTACCGATGTGCCGCTCCAGATCCGGGTCACCGTTATGGCTGACACGACCGGTCTCGATCGCTTCCCGGAACGCCTTGTTCGCCTGCGATACCTGCCGGCGCCGGTTGGTCCACCACTCCTCGACCTTGTCCGGCCACTTCACCGACCACTCGCCGACGGTGTTGTTCCAATGCGGCGGATCGCAATACACCTTCGCCACGTTGAAACGCCGCATCAGCTCGGTGAGCTTGTCGGTCACCTCCGACTCGGGAACCTCCCAGCCGTCCTCGGCGTCAACGGGCCGCTCCCACAGGCCAGCGAGCTCCATGAAGCCGTGCTTCACATCGCAGACGACCAACGCCGTCGAGTCCCGCATCCGAGCACCGTCGAAACCGATCACCACCCGCGACCGCGGCGGAAGATGCTCCCCCGCGCATCCGAGGGTGTTCCAGCGGCGCACATCGAAGGCCTGCGCCTCCGACTGCGTCCACCGGTTGCACCACACCCGCTCGAGGTAGGTCTTATCGGCCTTCGGCCGATCCCATTGCGAAGCAATGCCTTCGAGGTCGGACCACTCGGCCACGTCCGGGCCTGACGCCTCGCGGATCGCCTCGACGCGGTCCTCGAACCGCGACATGTCATAGCCATCGGATGCCTGGCGGTGGAAGAAGAAGAACGTGGGACGGTCCACCTCGCCGCGGGCCATCGCCTCCGCCTCGAAGTATTCGTCCTCGGCGACCGAGTTCTGCCCCGGCTGGCCAGCGGTCGTTGTCGAACACATCCACGGGTCTTCGATAGGCCGCTTCGGCAGATTCGCGATCATCGTCTCGACTGCGGCCTTATGGTTCGGCAGATACAAACGGTGCGGCTCATCGATCCCCTGGAACGTCGTGCGCGCGCCGTCTCGGGCATTCGGCGCACCAGCGATCGGCACCGCCTTGCCATCTGCCCAGCCCCCGTCGACCCGCAGGATCCGATCCAGGCCGATATCGAACAGCTCCGGATCCGCGCCTTCCTCGCAAACCACCATCAACGCGCCGTACGCCAGCTCGGCAACCTGCTCCTGCGTGTTGGCCATGAGCGGGATATAAGGGTCTTTGACTGGACGCCCAGGCTTGAGCGACCCATCGCGGTTGAAACCGCAGAACCGTACGGGCGCTTCGGGATGCAGCTCGACGAAGGCCAGCCACGCCAGCAACTCGGTGTTATGGGTGACCAAACCAGCGGTCACATGCGTATGCGTATCCTCGACTTCGATCGAAATCGAGGGCCCGTCGACCAGACGATTCACCTGAACAACTCGATCGTTGTCCATGCCAGCGAAAACGCATCGCTTTGGCCTACCTGCGATCCGATCGAGGCGTTCACGCTTGCCCTTATGAACCAGGGGCAAAACCTCGGCCAGGAGTGACAGCTGCGTGGAATCGTTGACCGTGAGCTTCCACGACACATGCGCCGCACCCAGATACTGCGACCGGGCCTCTCGGAGGCTGGCATTCACGCCGAGACCTGTCAGCAGGTGCTGACATTCCTCCAGCAGTTCACGATTGACGCTCGCCCATTCGGCGACCGTCTGAACTTTCCTGCCTCCCAGATGTCTGACGATGACACATCCATCGGTGTCCAAATAACCGGCGAGGAAGGCCGCGATGGCAGCTCGTCCAGCTGTAAATACCTGGCTGGGAACCCTTTTCGATCGAGCATTGCAGCCCGTGAGCCCAAACTCTTTCAACAACGGCCGACAGCCGCGCAGGTAGTAAGAATTCGGGTCGCCCTTCAGCGGCGTAAGCCCAAATCGCTCACCGAGCTTGGCCAAGATTTCAGCGTCTACGTTGGTGAAGCGACCGTCACCGCTCCCGTCGCCAACAATCGCGCCCAGGATCCAGGCCGTCTCCGCGTCAAGCCCGAAACACATGTCCTCGGCCCAGCCAGTCGCGACGACGAGCCGGTCCTTGGGCCGAAGCTCTGCAGCCTTCACCCATTGCCGTTGCTCAGATGCCGGATCGCACGACAGATAGCGCCACCGCTTCGGCATGCCGGGTATCCAACGAGTGCCCTGCACCAAGAACGGGTGCTCGCCGGTCACGACAATCCTGCGGCCGCGCTCGGTCAACACCTCATACCGTGGTGCCGCGAACTGCTCCGCAACGAACCGGACTCGCGATGGCCCCAGTGAACCCCGCACTTCATCCCACGAGAGGATCTCGTCTCCCGCGCGGATGCAATCGGCCCGCACGCGTGAACCATCGGCCATCGTGAGCAACACATCAGGGTTCAGGCACTTCGCAGAGCCCTTCCGAACACTCAATCCCGCCCGGCTGAACCGCCGCCGCCCCGCACGGTTATGCCCCTGCGGGTAATGCTCATAGGCGCGGTAGATGAACAGCCGCTGATCCGAATTGAGCTTCGCCGGTTGCCCTTTCAGGCTGCCAGGGCCGTAAACCGCGCGTTCCTCGATGAACTCGCACACCTGGTCGCCCAACGTCGGCCACGGCTCCGCATCCAACGGCGGAACAATCAGCTGCATCGCTACTGCGCGGCAGCGATCCGCGGATCCGGCGCGACCGAAGGTTTCCGGCCCGAACGGCGCTGCGTTGTGCGCTCACCAGCGGCCTCACCGCGGTCGATCTCCCATTGCAACGAGCGCCTCGCTAGTGGCGTGAGGCCGCACTCCTTCAGCAGATGCCGCGCCTCCGTCGCCGAGGTCACCCGCGATGCCGGCGACGTGCCCTCATCCCACACCTGCTGGATCAGACGAGCAGCCAGGAACAGCGTGTGCCGGTCGGAGTCGGTCCACTCCGGAGCCATCGGACTCGACCAGCAATCGATCCACCACGCCAGCACCGCCGGATGCCACATCTCGTGGTCCGGCAACTCCGGGATCTCCGGGTTCGTGACCGCGCGCAGGGTCGCACGGGTCGAAGTCTTGTTGCGCCGCCGGCGAAGCTCGGCAGGCTTGCTCTCAGCCATGACGGCAGTCCTTTCAAAGGGCGGCGAACGCCCCATGACGGGACTAACTCGCCAGAACTCGACTCAAATCAGCCAGCCGCGACACCGAACCAACGAACCGGTTGCCGGTCACCGTGATGTAGCGGCCCACCGAATACGTCTCGACCGACAGCCCATCCACGACGCGACGCGATCCGGGCCCCTCGGGCAACAGACCCCACACGTGCAGACCATCACCCGAGGGCGAGACCTCGATATAGGTCGGCGGCAGCTTGCCCAGGAACTCAGCGGCCGCCGCGGTCGGCCGGCCATCGACCAGGCAGTGATCCAGGTCAACGCATCCGACACCCTCACCGAGGGCATAGCCGATCCGGGCCAATCCGCGAACCTTCCGATACGACGTCCACGTCCCGGGATCGGTACTCGATGCCGGGCGCCCGTCGAGCCGCACCGGGACCTTCGTCTGCCGGCCGCGGCGTGTGACCGGCTTCCAGCTCAGCCAGCGGTCACGCTTGCGCAGCTCGGCAGGCATCTCCGCAGCCTGCCGGGCTCGGCATGCCGCAGTACGGCAGCGTCCCGAGCAGTACTTCGGGGTGCGCCGCGACCGCTGTATATCCAGGGCATCGCCGCAGTGACCGCATGTACTCGCCATGCCGGCAGTCTAGCAGCCGTGTAACGGTATAGAGCGCTGGCCAGCAGTAATGCCCGGCAGGTCAGCCCGACACCCCGCCATCGCTGCAGGCGGCGCGCTGACCTGCGGCGCGGCTGACCCCGCCGGCCGTACGGGCCCCAATCTGCAGTGTGATCCGCTGACGGCTGGCTACCCGGGAGAGGGGTGGTCGGCCCCCCAGCGTGAGACGCCGTGAGCTGTGGGTTTGCCGACATGCGCCACCCCGCCGGCTGCGACCGTAACGTTTGCGGATGGTTTGCTGTAGCGCCTTTGCGTGAGCTTGGTCGGCTCAACTCTGCTGACCATGCTGACCATGGGCGGGTTGCTGGCCTGGCTGGCTGCGGATGGTGCGCCGGCCCATGGCGTCGCCTGGAGACGGCCGCTATCTACGACGGCTGACCATCCCCGGCGAACAGGGGCGCCTGGTTGTGGGATGGTCCCTGGTTGCTGATGGATGGTCAGGATGGTCGAGACAACTCTTCACGCATGCTCATGGTCGAGCGGGTCGGCCGGCGCGCTCCTGGTTGGTCTTGGTGCGGTGGCAGTGTGGAGGGTTGCGGTCATGGATCGCGCCGAGGTTCTCCATCCCGTGCGTGCCGCCTTGCGAGACTGGTGTCAGGTGGTCGACGGTGTCGGCTCCTGGCCGGCCGCAGACGTGGCAGATGTAGTCGTCACGGTCGAGGACTCGCTGGCGCAGGCTTGCCCATCCGGCCGGCGCCCGCCATCCGCTCGGGACGTCCCATGCGGGCGTGTGCTCGGGGCAGTACTTGGTGTGGCGGATGAGCTCGGTGCAGCCCTTGGTGGGGCAGCGGCGTGGGGCTTTGGGCATCGGCTCACGAAGCGGCGTGGCCGCCGGGCCATGTCCAGGTACCGGCCGAGGCTGGTCCGAACTCGGCGCCGTAAGGGACTGCGTGCTCGAATCGGAAGCCGTTGGCGTCGCTGTTGAAGATGCAGAGGTGAGGTCCGGCGTACCCGTGGCCAGCGTTTACTACGACCGCTGCGAGTGGTTCGCCGCCGCGGTATTCGTCTGCCGGCCAGTAGTGAACGATCGACCCAGGCGCGGGAGTCTGCTCGTCGTAGTGCGCCATTGGTCAGACTCCTTGGTTCTTCAGTCGGTGCGGTTGCTGCGGCGTTCCGCTACTGCTGCGGACAGTGCGCGCCGCTCGGCCTTGGCGTTCTCCGTGGGAGCGCAGTGATCGCATGTGCAGAAGGTGCCCGCGACAGCGAGCGTCTGGTGCTGCGACCGGATCAGGTCGCCCGCGGGCTGGACCACCTGGCGTTCGAGGGATCGCGTGTAGCTCACTTCTTACCTTCGGCCTTCTTGATGGCGTCACGGCCTTCGGCGGCTCGAACCATCTTGGCGTGCTCGGTGGTGTTCATGCCGGTGGCATGGATGTGGAGTTCGGCGCAATACCCCTTCACGAACGAGGCATTGCCTTTGACTGCCGCTGTAACGAGCGCCACGCAACGGTCGTAATCTCCGGGCGACCCCCAGGAGATAGCCTTGCCGCCGCTGCCTGTAGTCCAATATTCCTTCAGGCGCGCAACAGCTTCGGCGTCCTTAGGCGTCGCTTCTCGTCCTGCGACCATCCGAGATCAGCTCCCTGCAGCGCGGTCGGCCTGCGCGCTGGCGTAGCCGCACGCGAAGGCGTCGATGGTGCGGAACAGTTCCTCGGCCGTGCCGAGCAAGGACGCGGTGCCGGATGCTGCGCGAACGTGGTGCCGGCCGTCGTGGATGCGCCCGACGTATTCGAGATGGCAGCCGACGGCGGCGTTGGCGTCGGCGCACATCTCCTGCACGCACTCCGATGTGTCCACCAGAGTGCGATGCGAGGTGACGGTCATGGAACTACTTGGCGACCGCGTCGCCGGTGACGAGGTTGACGACCGCGACACCACCGGGCACGACGTCCACGGCGAGGGTCGCGGTCAGGTCCGGGTTGTCCTCGCTGGTCGGCACCGAGACGGTGACAACCGCGGAGCCGGGAGCACCGGACACGACCCACTTCGACTTCGGGTCGACCGAGCCGTCAGCCAGGGTGAAGTCTTCGAGGGTGGCGATGGCCGGGTTGTCGACGGTGAAGGTGATGGGGACGTTCACGTCATAGCCGGCCGCGTCCTGCGGGTCGGCGCTGAGCTGGAACTTCTGGTTGTCGACGATCTGCATGTGCATTGCTCCTACTTCGGTACGGGTTCGCCGGCACTGAGATTCAGCGTGGCGGCGGGAGTGGGTTGACGCAGCCACGCGAGGAATCGGGTGGCGGTGGACAGCACAGCGTCGGACTGTCCGTCGCGAGGGTGGGATTCGACGGCCAGGGCGAGCGCGTGGTGGCGCGCCTGGCGGTCGAGGGAGTCCATCAGATGAAGGCGGTGATGACGGCGACGAGAATCTTGCCGATGAGCGCCCAGGGGATAACGTGCGCGGCTTCGGAGGACAGGGTGGTGATCATGTTCTTCTCCTGACATATCGGACGAAACAAACCGCGTGATCGGTGCGACCAGCGCGTTTGCCGCATATTTCTGCGGCTTAGGGGATATCGAGCAGGCGAACCAGATAACGCACGAGACCGAGAATCAGGCGGTCCAGCAGGTCGGCCATCAGCTTCGAGTCGAAGGTCCGTCGAGAGCAGCATTCAGCGCTGCAAGCTGCTGTGCGGCGTCGACGTGCGCCCATTGCAGGGAGGACTCCGCCTCGGCCGCGTCGATCTCGGTGCGGAACTCGCGGACCTGAAGCTGTTGGTCGTCGGGGAAGCCGCCCGAGCCTTGGCAGTCCTTGCAGTCGACCCATTCACCGTCGACCATCTCGCCCTCATCGCCTTGGCAGAGACGGCATTCGAACCAGGGCATCAGCGGGAATGCTCTGGGCAGCGCCACCGCGGCACATCGCCCTCGGCGCCCCAGCCCTTGAGCGGTGCTACCGGGATGCGTCCATACTCGATAGCCATCTGGGCGGTGCGCGGGCAGTCCACGCACCGGACGGTGATGCTGCCTTCCGCCCCCACCGCACGGACGGGGATGTCGACGGTGCCGATCTCGATGGGCGGTTCGCTGGAGCCGACCGCCTGGGCGAGCAGGCGCACCTGGGTGACTCCCAGGTCTGTGATGGCCATCAGCGGCCGCCGCCCGCGGTGAGGAAGGTGCCGAAGCTCGACTCGCCCCCACCTCCGCCACCTCCACCGGCCGCCATGCCGCACTGGCAGCGACCAGGTACGCCGATGAAGTGCACGCCGCCAGAGCATCCCTGCGTTGCAGCTGCCCCACGACTCCAGTCCGGCTCGTCATGGTTCGCGCCGCCGGGCTTGCGGCTGCCGATCTCCTCGCCGTACACGGTCACCAAGCGGTAGCAGTCCGGCCGATCGTGCACGTTGGGATGGCAGAAGCGCCACGAGTCGCCGCCGCGGCTCATCGAGGATGCGCCGCCCTCGAAATCGCCTGCGGTGCGGCCGCAGTGATCGCACTCGAAGGGGCGTTCAGCTATCACGTCGATGGCCTTGGGCATCAGCGAACTCCGAGATCGGTTGGACCTCACCGGTCTCGATGATCTCCACTGTGGTCACCCTCCGACACCGCACGCCCGCCAGACGCCGAGGCGTCATCTTATGTTTGATGCCATCGCGGGTCATGGCCGCGATCTCGGCGTTGAGCCAGTCGTTTCGCTCGGTCACTTCCGCCACGGCTTCCTCGGCGGTCGGCTTGTAGCTGGTGGACCAGACGCTGCCGGTGTCGGTGAGGACCTCCCACGCGACCTGAACTCTGGTGACCGTCTCCGGGCTCGGGCTCACCACTGCCACACGCCGATCGGGGTCTCGTACCGCTGCTCCAAGCTGCGGATGGGGGCGTGCAACCAGGTACGGATCCAGGCTTCGAAGCAGAACATCAGGACTCCACAGCGTCGTAGGTCTCGCGGAAGATCGAGTCTTTGATTGGGTAAAACTCGCCCTCGACGCCCTTGATGATCCAGTCACCCGGCCTGGCCGTCATGACGCCTTCCAAGGTGTCGATCTCAATGACAATCGGGCCGCCCGTGTAGCGCTCACCCTCGGGAATTGCTATGAGGCCCCCGCACCAGCGCGCCACTTCTTCGGGAGTGGTCCTGTTGTTGAGGTGCATGGCCTCTATCTCGACGGGCTTCTTGCGGTACCGCTCGGCGGCCATCAGGACTCCTTGATCTTGAGTGCGGCGAGACGTTCCCCAAGCTGCTCGGCGGTCTCTCCACCGGCGATCGAGGCGGCCAGCGCCTTCGCGTACGAGGGGATGCTGGGCTGAAGCGCGGCGAGCAGGTCGGCGGCGATGTCCGGGATGAGGAGAGCGGCGGAGAGTTGGTCGGCTACCCGCACGAGCGTGACGGTCATGTGCCGCTCGATCAGGTCGGCGTACTCGCGCTCGATGGCGGCGAGATCCATCAGGACTCCTCGGGAATGGTCGGCGTCCGGCCCGTGCCGTCGCATCGCGTGCACGGGATCCACAGGCCGCCGATGATGTAGGTCCCGCCATGGCCAGCGCATGAGCAGAACCACTTGCAGGACTGCGGATCATGACGTCGGGCCTCGCGGGCGGTGAGTCGTTGGCCGCAAGCGCCAGGGCATTTCGTCCGCGTTGGCACCATTGCACTCCCCTGATCTGGTTGCCCTCGACGGGATTTGAACCCGCGTCTGCGCGGAGGGGCTGTTCACCGGACTCAATAGGCCGGTCGGTCTCGCACCGTGCACGCGCGCAATCTTCGGCCGCTGGACTACGAGGGACGTTGAAGCCCCGAACCTCCGCCGGCCGATCCCCTTGATCAGAGGCGCTGTGCCAGCACAGCGGGCTCGCGGCGGAGGTTCGGATCCCGAACAGGACTGTGCGGCAGCCGAGGCCGCGGTGCTCACGGTTCGGGACGGTCCCAGCTTGGCCTGGGACAGTGGAGCGCAGCGCGCGGCACAGCCTCCCACAGGGGGTTGGGAGTCCGAGAAGGGTTCCGGGCAGGGATCGAATGCTCGGATGCTGCACCGGCGCTGCACGATCTTGGGGCGGGAATCCGCTGTCAGGCGAGCAGGCCGCGGTGCATGAGGCGCAGCCTGCCGATGAATCGCCTCATCCCCTCGCCCAGATCTCCTTCGCGGTCGACTACCGCTTGGATGTGCTGAGCGAGTTCGGGCGTTTTGGTGAACCACTCGCCGTTGACCCGGCAGTGTCGGAACTCGTGGTGGCGCTGCTTTTCCAGCTCGTATCCACCGCGCTCGACCGTGAGGAGCTCATCGCATGGGATGTCCTCCAGCCGCTGAGGCAGGTTGGATGTCACGCCGATCTTCACCCGATCGCCGAACTGCATGTAATAGACGTGGTGGCCATCCTCGATGAGCGGGATGCCGAGCACGCCGGGGATGCGGGGCTTGGACTCCGGTGCCGGCGGTTTCCGATTCGGCTCCAGCGAGATCATCTTCCGTCGGGTGGCGAGGTATTGAGAGATCTCGCGGTAGCCCGCGATGATGTGCTTCTCGCACAGCGGGAGGATGTGACTGGCGATTACGGGTTCGTCCTCGCAGTGGGCGACGACGCAATGATCCAGGGCCGGATTGATGTCACACGCGGCGTTTCCGAATGCTGGATTTCTCATCTGGCCGCCTCTGGGCACACGTGTGGAGCAAGATCGAGCTTCTCGGAAGACTTATGCGATGTCAAGGCGGCGCGCCCTCCTCCGGTTGCCTACCATCACCACATCCCTGACTCGATACTTCGGCGACGACGAAACCGGCAGCCGCTTGCCTTCAGCATCCTCGGTGGCACGCGACAACAGGCCTTTGGACGCCCAGCCGTAGATGGTGTTCGCGGGAATGCCGAGCAGCAGTGAGATGTCCTTGGCACCGAGCACGGAGTCGAGGGCCTCCACGATCGCGTCGGAAGGGATCTGGGTGGGGCACACCCACGCCTGCCCTACGGCGACCGCACGGCCGTCGAGGAACTCGCAGTGTGCGGGGTCTATGGCCATCAGGGCATCTCGGTAGGAGCGGGCGATGCGGCGTGCGCGCTCGAGAGTGGTGTCTTCCGGGAACGGCCAGGGGTCGGTATTCATGCCGCCACCAGAGGGTTGTTCAGCCGGGCGAACTGGTCTTGACTCCACACGTTGCGGCATGAGTGGCACTTCACCATGTCCGTCTTTACCGAAGCCTCGAGCATCGCCAGCCCGCATACGTGACAGGGCTCGCGCAGGAAGTTCACTCGTTGCGGAGTTATGCCCAGCACCAGCCCAGCCCGCCGGTGCAGGTCCGCCAGCCGCAGTACCGCGTCCACACCATCGAGGGATGCGGTGGTCGTGTCGTCCCCACCGTCCGGATGAGGCGACCACACCGTAACCAACTGCGGAGGAAGGTCTACGAGCGTTCCCAACCTGGTGCAGACCAGCGTCAACGCTCCGGAGTCGGGGATGGGTTCACCGCGGGTGAGCTGGAACGCCCACCGTAGTGCTTCGGTGTCGATGTCGGACAGGAGAGTGTCCGCGGCCAGGGAGATGGGCACTGGGAGTTCGCTGCTGCCCGAGACCTTCGGCGCGGAGACCTTGGAGTGGATCTCCGTCCGTGCGACTTCCAGCATCTGGTAGTCGTCGCCGAGTTCCCGGATGGCGTCGAAAGCGCGTTCCTCGCACGGCCGGCACAGGGAGTCGGGACGCTCTACTCCAGCTGCCAGCCATTCGTTCGCGGGAGTTCTTGTACGGGCTGCGCATCGACGGCCTTGGCGACACCTGTGCTGAAGATCCGGGTTGCCCATGGTTCACACGGTACGGATTTCGGCCGCCGATCTCGAGCCTGACACAGAGAGGGCCGCAACCATCCGGAAATCCCGGAGAGTTGCGGCCCAGTCGATCAGAACGGCCAGTCGCAGTCCTTGCCGCGTTCCAACAGCGGGATCATGTCGAACCCGCGGTCGGTGAGGTCGCCGAATCCGTGCCAGTTCACGCCGCCGCCGTGCCCGTGCTGGTATCCAGCGATGTTCCAGCTGTACACGTTGACATGCTTCGGGATGATCTGGTCGATCGGTCGCACCGTGGGCAGCCCGTAGCGGCTCCGCGTATACGGATCGATCGACGTGGTCTGCTCGTCAGTGACGATCACGACCCGATCGTGGCGGTCGAAGCGCTCCTGCAGCACGCCGAGAGTGTCGGTTCCGTTCTCCTGGTGGAACTTCTGCATCGTGCGCAGCACGGCATCGCCCTTGCTGAATCCGACGCGGTAGCTCTTGAACCCATACCCATACAGGTCGGCATGCTCGGCCCGCAGCGCCAGCGCCGCACCGAACAGGGCCGCCTTGTCCGAGAACGCGATGTCGCTCTTGCTCGCGTGGCCGCTGTAGTACGCGCCCGGGAACATCGACGGCGACTGATCCACGAGTACGAGCGTGCGGCCCGGCAGCGCAGGAACGTTGACCAGGCTGTGCTTGAGCGCGGTCTCGAGCGCGTGACCCCAGCGCAGCGAGCCGACGTTCTTGTGCGCGGCATAGAACCGGAACGGGAACTGCCGCGAGCGGGCCACCTGCTCCGGATTCGCAAGGCGCGCAGCAACCTTCGCGGCGACGTCATCGGAGACACCGGCCTGGTCGAAGTTGCGCAAATTCTTGAGGCACGCCATGTAGCCCATGGACGGGATGATGGACTCCCACAGTTCGCGGGTCCACGGACCATCCACGAGCGACGGCACGGCCTCCCACGTCATGCCCGCGGAGCGCAGGCGGTCCGTGAGCGATCCGTCCTTCGCCCATCCCTTGATCTGCTCAGGGGTGGACCGGACGAATTCGGCGTTCCCACGGAGCATGCCGAGCGTCTCCGGGATCTCGACGTCCGACACCTTCGACAGCGAGAGCAGATAGCGCAGCACCGGCGTGAGCTTCGGGTGCGTCGCGTGCACGACGGTTCCGAACCGGACCGCCTTGCCTGCGGTGTTGTACTTGATGACGTTGCGCTCGGTGTACAGGCGCGAAGCGGCGTCCGCGACACCACGCTTCACCGGCATCGGCAGGGCATTGCCGAAGTGGGTGCGCCAGTAGGCCAGGAACTCGCCGGGCTCGTCGGCGCGCTGCAGTACCGAGCTGATGAGCTTGCGTGAGCCGGGTTTGCCGGCATCCAGGAGTGCCTTTGTGGCCTCGGCGGCGAGGACGAGCGATGCAGACCGCATGTTCGCGCTGTCGCGAAGCCAGCCAGCGAATCGGATGGTCCAGTCGGGGTCTGCGACTGCGACAGCCCGGACCAGGTTGGCGAATCGGGTATCGCGGGTATCGGCGCTCTCGTAGAAGGTGCTCTCTCCCACCATGTTCGAGACTGCGAGCAAGAAGAGCTCAGACTTTTCGTCTCGGGCGAATCCCGGCCCACCCTCGAAGGTGGTGCCTGACGGCTGGGAGGCGGTGACGATCGGACCGTGCCCGATCGGATATGCAGTGCGCGTGTTGAACTTCGACATATCGTTCCCCTCTCGGCAGCGGGGAACTACGAACTGAGAATGTGTGCCCGAGAAGTGAATCGGCGAAGGTAACGTAGGCGCTCTACCGGTTGAGCTACGGAAGCGAGCTTCCGGTGGGGTTCGAACCCACAACCTCCCGCTTAACAGGCGAAGTAACCACCACCTCGGCAGCGGGCACACATTCTGAAGTTGTAGCCCCCGAGAAATGAAGGCGGCTCAACGTACGGATCGCATCCCAAATGTGAAGTAACGCCGAGCCTTCGGCAACGGAAGCAACGTCACTCTATCGGCTCATACTTCGGCAGGCCAAACCATTTGGTGCCGTGTCGATTACCGATCTTGATCGGTGCCCGCGAATGACGAAAGCCGGTCCCGGAAGGGGCGTTACCGCGGGTCGATGATGTTCTCGCCGCTCGCGAGGTGGATGACGACGACCGGGTCTTCGTCGAGGCGGGCGCGGACAGCGGCCAGCACGAGACCGTCATCGGCGACGTCGACGCGGTGGGTGTCGAGGCTGCTGGCGACGGTGACCGCGACAGCGTCGGCGGCCGCGTAGCCGGTCAGGCCGAACCATCCGGTGTCGCTGGTGGTGGTGCCGACTCGTTTCGTCTGCTTGGCGTTCAGCGGGTAGCCGCGCCGGGTGGTGGCGGCGCGAGTGGTGTGACGACAGGGCGACTCGCCGATGAGGCTGGGCGCCACCCACTGGCCGGTGCCATCGCGCTCGATGAACACGATGGCCCGCGCGTCCGGGGTGTCGACCAGCACCGCGACCGTGTCGCCGCGTTCGACGGCGGCGACCAGGCGGGCCGCCCTGTCGCGCCCGGAGACAGCGCCCAGGGCGACGTCGATGGCCGGGTGCGGCGAGGTTTCCATGTCAGGTCCGTTCGGGTGTGTCTTGTAGCCGAAGGCGAGGACATTGCGTCCCCGCCTTCGGGTTTCAGGAGCTAGTAGCCCATCCTCCGGGTCCACGCGATCGCTGCCCCGTCATCGCCTGGTGCGACCGACCGGGTGAAACGCAGCGGCGGAGCCCACCAGTGTCGGCGAATCCCGCGCCGGGGGCGGATGACACAACCCCACAACCACTCCCATCGCGTCACGGTACCGGTGCCTGGATCCTCGGGGTCACGCCGCTGGGGAGTGAGCACGCGGACCAGGTGATAGCGGGTCCAGAACAGGCGGTGCCGGGCCGACTGGATCGTGTGGTTCACGGGGTTGTCGCTCTCACTTGCAGCTGCCGGTGTTGAGGATGTCAGTGTACTTGTCCACCTCGGGGAAAGTGCCCCCGTAGGCCCCAACCCAGATGGTCGCGTGGCCACGGTAGGACGACATGGTTTTGCATTCCAGATCGCGGGCGGCGATGTTGAGGAACGGATCCGGCCGGGTGCTGTCGCCAGCGTTAGCGGTCGTCACCCATGTCGCGCCGTCGTAGTACTCGATGCGCAGGTCGATGTGGAAGCTGTCCGGCTTGGGCATGCAGGTCGCCTGTCCTCCGGTGATGACCGCGCCGGTCTGGATGTAGATTCCCTTGGCGAAGGTGAAGTTGCACGGGTTGTCGACCGGCTCGGCGGAGGCGTCGGCGGCCGGGAACGTGAGCGCCATCGTGGCCGCACTGGCGCAGGTGAGAGCGACGCGGGTAAGGGTGTGCCGCATGGGGTTTCCTTCTGTTGGCAGTGGTTTGTCGTGTGAGTCCGGTTCGGTCGTAACCGCCAAGTTCGCAACCGACCCGGTACCATCAGCATACCCCATCATGTGGCCACAGCGTGGCCTACATGACAAATGGAAATGAGATTGAATAGCCGTGTCCGACAATCCACTACCTGTCAGCAAGTTCCGTAAGTTCCGCGCCGATGACGAGCTGTGGAACGACTTCGCCGACGCGGTGCGCCATGCCCCCGACCCCGAAGCCGACATGTCCAAAGTCCTGCGCCAGTTCATCCGCTGGTACATCCGCCGGCCTGGCGCGCAGATACCGAAGCGGCCCGAGCCTGGAGAATGACCCATGGCGCAGTTTGCGGACGTCCGCACCGCGCAGCGTCACCGCCTAGACTGCGCCTTGGCAGCCTCACGGTTGTCGTGTGCCGCTGGGCGGCCGTAACCGCCAACTGTTCGCAGCCGCCCAGCGGACCCGGAAGCTACCGTCGTTCGCGCGCTGGACAGCGTTTATGGGACACAAACGACGAAAGCCGGTCTCGGAAGGGCTTCCGGGACCGGCTCTCGCCGCGAGGATTGACGAACCGCGAATCTACTTCATGACGGCCATGAGGGTACGCCGATCCGGCAGCAATCTCGAGCCGACATGCGGCCCGGACGCCATCCGTTACGTGTCAGCCACGTCACCGTCAGGAAGTGGCCGGTATCGCCTCGAATGGCACTACGGTAGAAAGCCCTTCCTCCACGATCGACACATTCCAGACGTGGCGTCCAGGCTCAAGTTGCATGGGCCCAATGTTGATCGTTGCCAGTGCCCGAAGAGCATTCTCATCACCCTGGAGGTGACCACGGAACTTGATCTCGCGTTTATCCGGGCCGGCCTTCACGACCTCCCCATCTGGGCCGAGGCACAACACATCCAAAGTCAGTGGTGCGGTCGGCGGTGACTCTTCGAAGTCGACGAAGATGATCAACGTCATGGGCGGTGTAGGTGTAGTGGTCTTATCCCACCCCATACCGAGGGCATGTACCTTGCCCGCCAAGTCAACCTGCGCCGCGTCCGCAATAAGAACAGTCAGTTTCATGCTCGAACGGGACCTTCGATCTCGAAGGAAGCAGTCCTCCGCACAGCAGTGAATGACCGTGGCGTCGAAGCTTCCAGGATCTCCGCCAACAGGCCAGGTCCATGGGGGGCTATTAGCTTGCCGAGGAGATCATCGGACTCGACCAACATGTACCCGGCAACCCCGGGGAAGAGCTGGACCATCCTGGCTGCCGGAGCGGGTTCTTCGAACGGTTCCACCTTGTAGGAAACCAGAGCGCCGATCGCATAGGCGTAGTTGCGGATCATCGACAGAGTTGGGTTCGAGTCGAGGCGTTCGAACCGGGAGATCGTGCTCTTGTCGACGCCGATCAGCTCTGCGATGTCCTTCTGATCAAGACCTGCTTCGTTTCGCGCGGCGATCAGATCGTCCTTCAGCCGGAACTCTGCGTTTGCCAGGGCTTTGGCCAACGCCTTGTCGGTCTTCTTGGAGCGATCACGACGAAGCTTGAACCTCATGACCCGACACCTTCTCTCGGTTGCACGTAATGCAACTGTATCAACGTTGTTGCAGCAAGCGGTATTTTTCGCCAACGCGTCTGCACCAGCTGATCAGCCGATCCATCGCTCTTGTGATGTGCTTGTCCTGCCGTGGTAGAAAGCCCCGCGGTTCGACGTTTGCTGGCTTCGTACCGACCAGGCACGCCACAAGAGATGGCTTGTCGACTGGTGCCTCACCCCAGTACAGGCGGATGTCGTTCTTCTCGGTCCGATCTTTGGTCTTGAACTCGGCAATCCACGGCTTGTTGAGGCGTGTCAGGCGAAGACCCATCGGCGCGTCATAGTCTTCTTCGCCGACCCCGCTTCCTTCGGCACGATCCATCAGCGCTTCGAAGTACCCCGCCGCAACTGGCTCCGAGTCGTCCAGCTCAGTGAACTCGACCTCGAACGTATCTAGCTTGACCCACGTGCAACCCCCGTTGGACGCCTTCGATCGGCTGTCCTTCGCCATCGAACTCCCGCTTCCACCGCCACCTGAACCAGACCCGCCATCTACAGCGAGCGCTCGGGAGTGATCATGCATCAGAAATCTCGGCAAGGAGCTATCTCCAGGCACACGACCGCACAGGATGTCCCAGATTTGGCACGAAATGACTCAGGGGCGGTTGCCGCACAGGGGATTCGGACAAGACGCCCACAGAGTCCGGCGGCTACGATCCGTGACGTGTCAGATGAACCCAAGCTGTGTGGCCGATGCGTAGAGGTCCTCCACCGTGAGCCGCCGAACCGGGTGGGTGCCGGCGGTCAGGCGTGCGAGCAGTGCATCGCCGAGATCAAGGCTCACAACGCGGCTCACTGGGGTGGCGAGTAGTCGTCCCGGCCTCCGTGGATGCCGCAACGGATCTCCTGGTGGCCGTCAGGCCATGTGAGCGTCCAGGTAGGGCCTGCCCAGTCCTCGCAGATCACGCACTACGAGTTCATTGGGTTCTGGACGCGGGAGACCGGGGCGTCCGGCTCGCCGTCGGTCACACCGGCACCCGCTGATCGTCCAGCGCCCACCCAGGCAATCCCGGCCCCTCATAGAACGCGCGCACCCACCGTTCCGACGGCGAGTACTGGTAGATGTTGCCGTAGGCGTCGCCGTCGTCCTTGTCGTGGGTCAGCCCGACCCACACGTCACCGAACCGCATGAACGTGTGACGAGGAGGAGCGAACATGCGCGCCAGATCGAAGGGGTGGAACGACGCGGCGCTCTCCGAGATGTTCACGAACTCCACACCGTCGGGCCCGAACCGGCCAGCGTCGTCCAACCGCCACCAGCGGCTCCGGGCAGGCAGCGGAGACCGCAACCCCAACAGCAGCCGTTTCAGACTCACCCGGGTAACGAACTCATCCGGGCACTCGTCGGCCGTCGCGTACGCCGTGACGCGATCCGCTGACGGCGACCGCGGCGGCACGAACGGTCCCGAAGCGAGGTAGACGACCCTGTCATCGATGCTCATGCTGTCCCTTCAGGCCAGAGCGGGTTGAACGGTATCGGCATCGCCTGTAACTCCGTGAAATGCGGGCAGGCCGCCATACGCAGCGGATGCCGGCGCTCCTCGCCATCGCGCTCGACCACACACCACACGCCATCCTCGGCGATTCGAGCGCTGACCACGTCACCCGGCTGGATATCGATGCCGGTAGTCGAGTGGGTGCAGCCGTAGCTGTCGGTGAACGCGACCTCGCCATCTCCGCTGATGGTCATAGAGGGCCGGTTGCTCATGGGTTTGGTCCTCCAGTATCGGTCAGCGCGTCCAGGGCGGCGATCATGTCGCTGATTGCGGCACGGGCGCGCGCTGCGGGGCTGAGTCCGGGCCGGTGCCGGTCGATCAATGGGTCTCCGGTCATGAACTCGTAGACGTCGTCGCCGAGCAGCTGGCGCATGCGGTGCTCGCGAGCGACCCGTTCGAGCCGAGCCGCTACCTGCCACTCCTCGCGCGCCCGCTGGAGGTCGGACAAGGTCCATCCATCGCTCATCTCAGCCACGGCCCAACGCCTTCCGATACCACTCGTCTTCGTAGGCGCAATCCGCGTCCAGCTCCTCCCGGGTGATCAGGCGGCGCTCGTACTCTGACTCACCCCGCTTGTAGAGCCGGTAAACAGGCCAATCCGGGTGCTGCTCGGCCTCGTCCCGGACTTCGCCGGGACTGCTTGTCTCCATCCACAACGCACCGTCGCTGTCCAGCATCTGCAGCCAGCGGGAACGCTCCCACTGAACAGTCACGTCGCTCATGGGTTTGATCCTCCCGCAATGCCATCGGGGTTCCAGGTGATTGTGACCTGCGCCGGGTCGATCGTGAACGGCAACGAGGGCGGAGGCTCGTAACCAGGCACCTGCAGTCCGTCGTACCGGCCGCCGATGATTTCGCCTCGCCGGATCGGGCCGGAGTGGTGGCCGGTCTCGTCGAAGAAGTGCCACTCGAACGGAACGGTGACGGTTGGCCATTCGCCGCCATCGCCCGTGTAGGAGTACTTGGTGCCGTCGACTTCGGGCGGCTCGCTCATGGGTTTGATCCTCCCCCATCGACAGCCCAGGAAGGATCGAAGTCGGGATGGTCGGACCAGATCGACGCCACGGCTTCCGTGATCTGCATCGATGCACCACTATCCACGTCAGCGATGTCCTCGCGGTTCAGCCGCATGATCTTCCGCAACGCCGCGTACTGCCGCAGCGCCCGATCCGGGTCGTGGCGGGCGATGTGCCGGGATTCGTCGGTGCTCCTGACGACGCAATCGGGAACGCCGTCGCGGACGCCAACGACCACGATGAACTCCTGGCCGTAATCCTCCGACCAGCCGTCTGGACGCCGCGGTCCTCGCCTGGCACCTGCGGCAATGTCCTCGTCCTCGCAGAGCCGGGCCTCGATGAACTCCTCGATGGTCACCACGGCCTCCACTCGTATTCGGTTCGTACCCACTGCATTTCGACCGGCCAGCCAGTCTTCTGCGACTCGCTGTACACTTCTTCCGAATCGTCTGTCTCCATCCACAGCTCGCCGTCGGGCTGGAGAATCCGATACCGGCAACCAGGCTCAAACCCATCGCTCATACTGCCGACCCATCGGGGTCGGTTTCGTCGCGGCCGTCGAAGGGGTTCCGGGTGTCTGGGCGTGTGGCCTCGTCTGAGGACCGGTCGGCCCACAGTGTGTAGTCGCGGCCCGTGTTGAACCCGCGCCGGAACGCTTCAGCCACGCCATCGACGCTGGCCAGCATCTTCTTCGTGGGCAGGAATTCCTGGACCGCCCACCGTAATACGCGGTGACGCTGTGACACGGTCAAGGAACGCAGCGCATCCCAGGTCATCTCCCGGGCTTCCAGCTCCGGATCTCTGCGGTTCACGACTTCCCTCCTCCATCGACAGTCCAGGAAGGATCGAAGTCAGGGTGGGTGCGCCAGATTTCGGCAATCACCCGGAGGCTGTCAGCGATGTCTGGTTCACGGCAGAAGCCCGGGCCATACTCGCCGTGGGGCATCCACGGCCCAGGATGGCCGCGGCACTCCTTCCGTGGCCGCGCTCGCTCGAACAACTCACGCAGCGCCGCGCACAGCCGCAATGTGTGTCCGGGGTCGTTGAGCGAGATGTGCCGGCCCGAGCCACCGACATCGATGGCGACTCGCGCGTAATGCTCGTCGAGCACGACGACCCGTTCATCGTCTTCGACGATGCTGTGCCAGTTCGGGGACAGGTGGGAGGCGGTGGAACCTGAGGCGGTGGCCGCGTCCGCCAGGGCGCTGATCCGGGCCTCGATGAACTCCTCCACGTTCAGTCGCGCCTGTCGTTGACCGCAGCCGTTCGGGCAACCTTCACCCCGGTACAGGGCCGAGCTGTGGAGATCGCACACCAAGCATGTCTCCTTGTTGGTCACAATGCTGGTCCTTCCTCGGCGGTCGCGGTCTGCCGCACGGTGATTCGGTCGCGGCCGACAAGCGCTTCGAGCCGGTCGCGTTCGACGATCACCTGCTCGCCGTCGAGATCGCCGGTCAGGTATTCGGGCCCGCGCCAAAGGTGGGGCTCCATCCCTTCCGGCGGCGACAGGAGGATGGCGTAGCGCGGGCCGGGTTTCGCCGCGCGTTCGCGAGCGCGGGCCTCCTGGCGTGCCTGCCACTCGCGTGCGTTCTGTTCCTCGCGTTCATCGCACAGGTCGAAGAATCCTTCGACGATGCCGTGGCCGACCCGCTCGAGGTCGCACGCGGACCCGTACTGGTCGTATTCGGCCGTCGTGGTCGAGTCGTGCCGCAGGCGCACAACGAGTTCGATGGCGTCCTCGACGCAGTCCATCTGCTGGAAGGTGAGGTGGCCATGGCGAGCAAACCACAGCAGATACGAGCCTTCGACAATGGTCATGCTGCTGATCCGCCCTCGGCGAGCTGGCGGCGCTCAGCGATCAGCGGGGCCAGTGCGTGCAGATACTCCCAGATGTAGACGCCGTACCAGCCTGCCGAGCAGTCGTAGCATTCGGCGGAGATGCGGCGGTTCGGAAGCCAGCCGCGGCGGATCTGCCGTAGCCAATACTCGCAGCGGGGCGAGAGCGTCGCAGGTGCTTCCTGCCAATATTCGTACCGGTCATCGACTCTCGGGGGCCTCGGCTTCTCCAGCTCGATCCACGGCCGGCCTTCGCCGCCAGTCTTTCCGACCCGCGTCATGCTGCTGGCCCTCCCTCGATGGTCACGCGCTCGCCTCCACTGCAATCTTGTTGGGCTCCAGACTGAAGAACACCACGGCCGCGCGGGCGGACGGTGCACCGGTTGCAGTGATCGCCTGCTCTAATACCCACAGGTACAGCTGCTCACGAGTGCGGCCATCGGCCGTTGTGGTGCCGGATACCGACGTCACATTGTTGCTGCCGTTCGGCCCCGTCCACTGAATCGTGATGATGTACAGCAGGCTCATGCTGCTGGTCCTTCCCGGTTGTCGTAGGTCGGGTCGTCGAGGTAGAAGAGGGCATTTCGCATGCCCGCGAATTCAGCGTTCGCATCCGTCATGCGTTGGACTTGGAAGTCGATGGGCAGCTGGGTCACATGGTTGCCCCAGATGCTCACCGAGAGGTTGAGACGGTCGATATTCACCAGATGGGCAAGAGCGTCGTAGTCGGCGTCGTCCATGATCAGGCGCACATCCACGTCGCGAAAATCCTTACGCGTGAGGCTCGATCCGACCTGGTAACACATCTCGCCCCGGAACATCTGACGCACACGGGCAGCCCAGTCGCACAAGAGCGCGTTTTGCTGCATCGTGAGGTAGTTGGTCCGGCTCATGCTGATCCTCCCTCGTTCTCATCGGCCATGGGGATGCCCTCCTAGTTGTCGAACCAGAACACGACACGCGTCGGGCCGTGTGTGGCCAGAATGGTGAGCTTGTCGAGATCGCTGAAGTAGTCGGTCCCCAGGAACTCTCGGTAGGTAGTCATCGTGCCGTCGCCAGGTTCGGCGGTGCGGCCTCCGTTGGTGCCGACGGTGACGCGCCGATCCTCGAACGATGCTTCGTAGTCGAAGGCGAGAAGTTCGTCCACGCCAACCCAGGATTCACTGTGGGCGTCGCAGTCCCAGCGTTCCAGTGCATCGCGAACCTCATCGGTGGCATCGTCTGGCACCCCACGTTCGGATGCGAGAGGCGGCGTGACCGAGTAGTTCCGAACGTCGCCGAGCCAACCAAACAGGTTGTAGCTGCGGTAGTCGAACACTTCGATGGATGGCTGCCACTTCCAGTTGCCCTCGGCGTCTTGTGCTTCCACGTACGCGTGAATGTCACATCCCATGGGTCATGCCTTCCGGTCGTGCTGCATGTAGTTCAGCAGGGTCTGCGTCAAGGTTTTGACCATCTCGTTGTGATCGATCGCCGTGCGCAACGCGGAGATATGCCGGTCTATCTGCTCCTCATGGAATTTCAGGTGCCGACCCATATCGGCGACTCGCGCACCACACATGTCGCAGACCGGGTTGAAGAACATCATTCGGTCACCTCCCGCCCTTCCTCGACGGTCCACACGGGTGTCGTCCACCGCGCCCACGCTTCGCGGATCTCGGCCGGCGGTTCACCAGCCAGACCGCAATCCACAGCCCCGAACCGCTCCCCGACGACGGGCGCGGCCGCGGGGATGAACAGCGTGAACTCGAGTTCCTTCCGAACCAGCTCCGGCGGATGAGTTTTCGTGTTGAACGGGTTGTCCCGCCAGGCGCGGGCACGGAACGCGGCTTCGGCGAACCATTCGACCCGCTTGCGCCAGCGGTAGGCACGCCACAGACGGAACGGGTTCACGCAGTCACCGCCCGCGGGTGCGGCCAGTTAGCGCTGGCCCGTCGCTCGGTCCCGAACCGGGCATCGCACGCCTCGCACGGGCATTCGCTGTAGCCGACGCTGGTACTGCCCTTCGCGCCGCAAGCCTCAGCGGCAGCGAGCTGCTGGATCCACAGAGCGGGCTCAGACATCGCCGGCCTCCTCCGCCTTCGGCGCGACCTGTACCGCCCGGGTCTCCGCGTCCCAGTAGCCGTAGTTCTCGATCTCGTAGGTGGGCCGGATGATTCGCGATTCGGTCCAGTCCTCGCTACACACCACGAGCATCACGTTGCCGGGACGGGACCACTTCACGCTGTCGATCAGCTCCTGGAGGTCCCATGTCGGGAAGTGGTTGGTGCCCATCGCGTAGACGGCGCCGGTGTAGAGCCGGGTGCCGCCCGCTGCTTCGGTACTGATCGGTTTCAGGGTGTCGCCGAACCGTTCCACCTTCGCGATGGCTTCGAGGAACGGCTGGATGCCCTTGTCGCTGGAGTAGTCGAGGCACAGCAGCAGGTCCGTCGTGTAGCTCATCAGTTGTCTCCCTGGTTGTCTCGGTCGGCGTATGGCGGGATACCCGCCGCGCGGAGCTTGGACTCCAGGCGGCGTATGGTGCGGCTCTGCTCGGCGATCTTGCGCTGGAAACCCTTGGGCGCTTCCGCGTGCTCGAGTTCCTTCACGCGCCATTGCGCGGCTTCCACGGCATGGGCGGCGGCCTGGCGCTCGTATTCGCGTTTCAGCAGTTCGGCTCTCTCCTGGTAGCGGTCGGCCATTTTCGCGGTCCATGGGTGGCAGCCGCAGTGTTCACAGACGCTGGACTGGCGTCCGGCGGAGTCGCTCACTGGTTCTCCTGGTTGTCTCGGTCGATGGCGGCTTGTGCGCGGGCGGACGGCGAGCCCACGACGCTGATGTCGTTGCTGTTCACGGTCTTGCGCAGGTGTGGCCGGCACACCAGGCACGGGATCGGGCGGTACTCGTCGTCATAACCGGTGATCCCCTTGCAGCCGGGACGGCCACACGGAGGCACCGGCGTGGGGTCGGTGGGCTCTCCGGTGCGGTCATAGGCCATCGGGTGACTCGCTAACCGGGGTTATCGGCTGCCACAGCACGATCACGGGCAGGTCGATCTGCGAGTGGTCGTATTCGCCGCTGTCGCCGAAGTCCAGCCACTGCAAGCCGACGTCCTCGATATCGACACGCAGCCAGGCGTTCGGGACGGGGTCGGAGTCCCAACCGGCCCAGCCCGTTTCGAGAACGATCGCTCCCGCCGGGAGCGCCTCGAGATCTTCGACGGTCTCGATGATGCGGGCGGGAGGACGCCAGCCGGCAGCCAGCAGGTCGTCGGCAATCTTCGCGCGCCGCAGATCCTGGACCGCCTCGCGGCGCTCCAGCGCATTCCTCGTCTGGCCGAGCGCGAACGCCTCCTGTTCGTCTGCAGGCCACGACGCACACCACACGTCCCGCTCGAATGCGAATCCGGCGCGGGCGAGGGCTTCGGCCAGGGTGTCTCGGTCAGCCATGGACGGCCTCCCGCAACTGCTCGATCGCGACATGAAGCCCTTCGGCGATGCCGAAGTATCCGGCCGTCCGGTGCTCGTTCTCCTCGGCCGCCCATGCTTCGAACAGATCGGTAACGCGATCGAGCCGCTGCTCCAGCTCGGGCACCCGCTCGGCCAGTTCGGCAGCCCGCGATTGCGCCTCGTCGCGGTCGCGGAATGCCTGCACGAACTGGCGCTGAGAGAACCGCGGCCGCTCCGCCTCCAGCTCGGCGATGCGCGCCAGGGAGTGCTCCAGGACGGCGTGCATGACGTAGAGCTCGCTGAGGCGATCCTGGGCTTTGTCGCGCCACTTGCCCGCTAGCCGCCGCCAGCCGGTGATGTCGAGTTCCTGGTGATCTTCGGCGATGAGGTCTCGATCAGGCATTGCCACTCTCCTCGGTGTCGAGCAGCGCGAGCGCCGCGTCGTACAGGGCGATGAATCGCGGCTTGGTCGCCATGTCGCGCCAGCGCTGGACGTCGGCGCGGGTGTGGGACTTGCGGGCGATGAGCGCGCCCTGGCCGTTGCGTGCGCGAATGTCGCCGTCCACGTCCCGGCCGGCGGGCTCGCCGTTGTCAAACAGCGGCTGCACAGGCTCGGCCGGGGTGTCCAGGAGCGCGAGCGTGGCCCGTCCGTCCGCGATCTGCTGCTCGATCCACTCCTCGTCGACGAGTTCCTGGGCCGCCCAGGTCTCGGCGACTTCACGGAGTTTCGCCACTCGCTTGCGCAGCTCACCGAGTTCGGCCACCTGCTCCCACACGCCCTGCCAGTCCACGTACCCGGCATCAGTGCCGTCACCGCGTTCGGGGTCCGGGACGGTGCCGGTCGCCTCGAGGGCGATCTGGTTGTACTCGCGCAGGGCGATACCGATCAGCTCGTTGCCCGACTCCAGCTCGGTGATGCGATGCTCGGCGCCAGAGAACATGGCGCTCAAATTCCCGCACCGTTGGTCCAGCCCGGCAATGCGGGCGTTGGCCTGCTCCAGCTGGTCGAGCAACAGCCCGAACCTGTTGGCCATGTACACGAACAGCTCGGCGTCCGGGATCCGCATACCACGGGCAATGACCTCGCGGTAGCCGTCCTTGCCCGGGAGGAGCCGGTGCAGCGAATGCAGGTCGGTGAAAATGCCTTCACGGCTCGCGATTTGGAACGGGCCGGGCACCGCGGCGGCGAGCTTCGCGCGGCCGTCGGCGATGAGTTCGGCGATGAGGTCTCGGTCAGGCATGGTCACGCACCCCGCAGCCACAGCCACGCGACAAACCCAGCCAGCACGAACAGAGCGATCAGGACGAGCGCGTCGGGCCACGACACGTGGTCTCCCTGTTCGGCAGCGGCCAACAGCAGGGTGTTCATCGGGTTTCCTCCAGAGTGTTCGCGGGTGCCGGGGCGGTGGTGGGCAGGAAGTCGGGGCCGGCCAACGCGATCGCGTCGCGGTCGGTGGTGCGGGTCTTGGCGAGGGCGATGCCGTCGACTCCGACGACCGTGCACGCCGCCCGGACAGCGCCGTAGGTGTCCTCGTAGAGGCGGTCGACCCGCAGGGTGCGGGTGTTGTGGTTGCGCTTGTCGCGCAGGAAGTCCCCAACGGCGATGGTGTTGCCGCGGCGGCCGGTGTAGGTGGGCAGGTCACGCTGCGCCATGAGCTGACTCCTTGCTGTGGGAGTGATCTTGGGTGGTGGATTCCGGCGGCCCAGACGGCACGCTGGCGGACTGCGGGGTCTCGTCTGTAGCGATCACCTCGTTGACGGTCTTGACGATCCCTCCGAGCCCCAACGGCTTCGCCGGTGTGGCCTCGAGGGCCTGGCGCTCGGCCAGCTTCTGCCGGAACTCGGCCAGCTGCTCCTCGCTCAGACGCACATCCGGCGTGCGGCCCAATGCGACGCGACGCGAGAACCGGTGCGCGTCAGGCGGACTGAAGCCCATGTCCTGCAGCACGTGGTTCGCGGTCTCCATCAGCTGCCGCTTGTCATCCGGGAGTGCCTTGAGGGCTTCGAAGTAGCCGTCGCGGGCATGGCGGACGATCGACCCCGGCAGCGGCTTGAATCCCTCGTCGGCGAGCCGGTAGGCGCGGGCGGTGCCGGCGAGCAGATCCTCACGGGACAGCCCGGACTCGGAGAACACCTCCGCCCACGCCAGGATCGTGGACTCTCCACCGGCCGGGAACCACGGGTCATTCGCGGCGCACTTCGCCAGGACCAAACCAGCGGTGTGCTTGTCGTCGTCGGTGATCATGCGAGCTCCATCAGCGGTGGCGGATCAGGCGGTGGGGGTGTGGTCATGCGCGCCGCCATGTCCAGGTAGCCCTGGACCTTCTGGTCGGCCTTGGAGAGCCCGGAAGGCGCCGCACGGCTGCGGGTTTCGTTGGCCTTCAACCGGAGCTGGTCGTACTGGGCCCGGAACTTGGGCATCGACAGGATGTTTCCGCGCCAGAACGAGTCGTCCTGGCACCACTCGATGAGCCGCATCGCCTTGTCGAACTCGCGACCGTCGCGGTCGAGCATCAGCCGGGCCTCGGTGCGCCACTTGTCGGTGACGGTCGCTTTGGATCCGTTCGCGGCGATGCGGTCCCGGAGTCGGGCGCAGAGGGCCTCGACGTCTTCGCGGTACGGCTCCGACTTCTCTCGCGGCGGCTTCGCCGACGAAGAAGTCTCTTCTACGTAACCAACATCAGAACAGTTACGTACACCTACACCTTCACCTACACCCGAGTGATCGGAATGGGATTCGAATGCCATCCCCTCACCGGGGTCAGATCCAGATCCGTTCGCGAACCCATCAGAATGCCATTTCGATGGGTTTACCTCGGCATTCAAACCCCATTCCGACCCCTCTTCAACGGAATCGGAATCAGACTCGGATGCGGCCAGGATGTCAGCGACACGGGATGCCTCCGGCAGCTTCAACCGATACAGCTCGATCGCCAACGCCTTACGGATGACGGGGCTCTCCGCGGACTCGGCACACTTGAGTGCGTTCTTGAGGATGTACTTGTGCTTGATGCCTCCGTCGTGGCGGATGAAGCTGCGGATCAACACTTCTTCGGTCTCGTCGTTGTCCACGACGATGAACCCGCGCTGCGACAGCGTGCCGAGATCACGCCATACGGCGTCCACGGTCAGCTCCGCGCAACCCTTCACCCACTTCGTCACCTGCAGCGGGAGAACGCCGGCGTTGTTCACCGTCGGCTGCGACAGCAACTGCATGTACAGCGCTTGTGCAGAACGCGGCAGCCCGCGGAAGTCTTTGTCCTGCCAGATCTTGCAAAGGATCCGGCCGTGATCCCGGGTTGTCATCGGCGCACCGCCTTGCCGTCGAAGTCGAACAGGGGATCCATCGAGTCCCACAACGGATCCGGGCCGCAGTTCACCGAGCACACCGAGGTGCGTGCCATCTCCTCGATCTCGTCCGGGTCGTCGAAAGCGCCACCCCAACCCCACTTCTTGCGGTGGGCGGGAATGTCTGGGCGGTCGGCGATCTCGTCCTCGACCTCGCCGACCTGGCGGATGAACGGGTCATCGGGGAACGCCGCCCGCCACCGATCCGCTTCGCCCGCTGTGGCATTGGCTAGGCATCCGCATTCGCCGGACATGCCGAGCACCTGAGCAACGGGATTCAGCGGCACGTCGGGGTGCAGGAGCCGGTATGCGCGGAGATCTGCCTTGTGCCAGACGGCCAGCGGCGATATCCACACCACAGTCCCGCGGGGGTCGGCGTACGGGATTGTCGAGCGCACCTTCGATTCCGGTCGGCGGCGGCCGGCGATGAACACCACCCGCTGGTTCTTGGATCCGCTGATGCCGAAGTCGTGCGGCACCTGTGCCAGGCCGCGTTCCTTGAGCCGCTGGTACATGACCGCATGCGCGGCCGGGCCGGGAAACCCTCCTGGCCACGCCTGCACCAGCTCCCCGGTCTTACGGCTACGCGCCATCACCTTTCCGCGGACCAGGTCGAAGTAGCCCTTGCCCGGATCGGGTGTGTGCTCGATCAGCGGGATACCCCAGTCTTGGGCGGTCGACCTCACGAAGGCTCGCGTGGCTTCGATGCCTGTACCGGTGTTGGCGTGAACCTGATGGGTGGCGAGGCCACGGACGAGATGGGCAACGGTGTAGGAATCATTGCCTCCGGAGACCAGCGAGCAGATGCCGGCGACGTCCTTGCCGGTCGTGTGCTCGCTGATGGCTCGGTCGAGCTTGTTCTGCGACAGCGCGATCAGTGCGCGGACTCGAGTTTGCCTCTCCGACAGGGTCAGTCGCAGCACCAGCTCCAACGGCGTCGGGTACTCCGGGTGCGGGTCGAGCGGGTCATGGTCGACTGGCACGTCGTCGTCGAACCCGAACGGCAACGTCGGCGCGGCCGGGCGATGCCGGGACGTGCGTGCACTGCCGCTCACGGTTCGACCTCCGTGAACTCCTGGCCGCTCCAAGGGTCCCGGTGGGGCAGGTCGTGGCCGGCGGACAGGCCGCACCATCCGTTGCCTTCCAGCGCGTGTTCGTCGCACTCGGGATTCGGGCAGTCGTGATCACCGAGGTGATAGGTGCAGAAGTACTTGCCGCAGCCGGGATCCTCGTCACCCCTATGGCCGTCAGGATGCCGCCCACACAGATGGCCGAGGCCACGATCAATAGCCGCATTGCAGTCCGGGTGGTCGCATTCGGCGTCGACCGCGTATCCAGCCTCGCGGCCGTCGGGAAGCAGGTAGTAGCCGTACCCCATCAGAGGTCACCCCCAACCGGGCGCACGCCACCGTCGTCCGACAGCAGCACCGACCGGCCACGCCGCAGCACCGGCACATCCGCGGCCTGCTTCTCGACCATGTGCTGCGAGATCAGCCAGCCCTGCACCAGCGCCAAGGTTCGATGCGACTCGATGAAGGCGTGGTGCTCCAGGCAGATGTGCAGCCCGTTCGCCGCCCGATTCACCCACGGCACCGACGTCCCGCCGAGGCCCCGCGGACGCCGGTGGTGCATGTGCACGGCCGCCTCGGGGCAGTCGGCGATCTCGCAGATACCGCCCGAGCGGGCCGCGATGAGCCGCCGCGCGGACGCCGGGAACCCTTGCGGCTTCGACTTCTTCGACCGCGGCCGGTACCGGATGGCGTCCTTGGCCAGGTTGAGGGGATTGCGTTGGATCGTCATGCGCCCTCACCCCTTCCGGCGACGCCGTACATCTGCCTCACCGAGGCGCCCACCGACTGCCAAGCACGCAGCTCCGCATCGAGCGCCTTCGCCGTGCGTTCGGCATGCCGGTAGGTGACATCGGCCAGATCCCTTGCCTCCCGGGCATCCCCGGTGGCGAGCTCGGCGTGATACTTGCGCTCGTGCGCCGGCCCGTCGGCCGCCAGATATGCCTGGGCGTAGGCGCGGTCATAGGCGCGGTCGGCTTCGAGGAACGCGCTGTAGGTGTTGGAGCACACCGTGACACCGCGGGAGATCCTGCTGGCGCACTCGCGGATCGCTTCCTCGATTTGCACCGGGTTGATGTCAGGCATCGTCGCCCTCCCGATCGATCTCGTCGTTGCCGAGGGATACCTGCTTCTCCACGCCGTCCTGCATGTCCTCCGGCGCGCTCTCGGTGTCGGCCTCGGGGTGGACGAGCGTGCCCTTCACGAGGGCGGTGAGCTGGCCGCGGTTGTACAGCGAAAGGCCCCAGTTGTCTCCCAGCGCGATCGCCGCCCGCTTGATCGACAGCGAGATAGAAGATTTGTAGGCCAGGTCATGGGCGTCACCGCGGGAAGGTTGGCCCTGCGCGGTAGCCGTGGACCCGTTCTCGTAGTGGCACATCTCGTTGCCGTGAGGGTCGCGGACCGTCAGCCGAACCATCGCGCGGTAGCAGACATCCCACGCCTGGAATGGGTCGCCGTAGGGTTGCCCGTCCTTGTCCTTCTTCTGCTTCTGGTAGGACTCTTCGAACACCGTCTCTGCGTTGAGCACGTCGATGTCGAAGTTGCCGAAGCCGAAGACCCGGATCAGGTGCGCGAGCACATCCTGCTGCGATACGTGGGCGTGGCCCTTCGGATCTCGCAGCACTCGCGCCGCCGCGATCGGCTTCAGCATCTGCGCGACCTGCGCTGCGGTGAAGCTCATGCGAACGCCTCCAGCTTCGGCAGCTTGCGGGCGGCCCGGACCTGCAGCGACAGCTGCGCGAACTCCCAGCCCTTCGCCAGGTCCAGCGGGTACGGCGTCACCTTGGGTTCTCCCCCGCCGCGGATCGGCGCGTGGATGAGCAGCCCGTGGTCGAGGTCGATCTCCTCGTGCAGCGGGGCGCGCGCGCCGGACTCCTGGTCGTAGCGCTCCCCGCGCGCGTAGATCGCCACCTGCACAGTGGTTTTCAGCGGATAGTCCGGCTCGGACTTGCCGGTCTTCAAATCCCCGACGACCACGCGGCCGGTCTTGCGGTGGCGCAGCAGCCGGTCCAGCGAGCCCGCGGTCTGCAGCTCGTCGTTGACCACGAACACTTCGGTGTCGAGGACCTCCCAGTCCGCCATCGCCGTCTGGTATTCCGACAGCCACGGGATCAGCGGCGGCGGCGCGAACTCCGGGCGCCGCCCCTGATCAACGATCTCGGTCAGGCCGTGGAAGGCGGTGCCCATCCCGGCCGCGTCGTCACTGCCGGCCACCTGCTGGGCGCGAGCCACGAGCGGCTTGAGCTGCTTCTTGCCGACCGGGTCCTGCCATGGATCCCGGTACGCCGAAACCAGGTGCGCGAGTTGCGCATACAGGGAGGCGTCACGCACCACCCCGACCGCGGCGTTGGCGGCCGACCAGTCCAGCAGGCCGGACTTGTCGTCGAGGGTCTCGGCGAGCGTCGACACCCGCGTGTAGGCGACGGCGTTGACCGGGGTCTTTCGCCCCTCCTCGTACCGGAGGGGCTGGCCGTCCTGCGAGACGAACGGGCGGCCGAAGTAATCCCTTTTGACGGCGTGGTCGGTCAATTCTTGTCCCCTCGGGAATGAGCGGCGAATGCCTTGAGTGCGTCGCCCAGCTCGTCGATGCGGTCTGCGTCGAAGGAGCCGCCGTTCTGCGGCTCGAACTCGCGGTTGTAGTACTCGCCCACCGTGATCCGGGTCCGGCCCATCGGCTCGAGCTCGAACTCGAAGCGCGTGAACCCATCGGTGAGGGCGAAGCGCCAATCACCTGCGTCCGTGATCAGGCGATGGATCATGCAGTCCTCCAATGCAGCTGCTCGACAATCGAATCGGTGACGGCCTGGGCGCGGTCGGCGAGCGTGCTCGGCGGGTTCTCGAAGGGCACCCATGTGGCCAGGCACAAGATCACCTGCGCCATCCGCTCCGGCTCCTGCACGCACCTGCGGGCGAGTTCGCTGTAATGCCACTGCGATCCGAGATCGGCATCACGCAGGTCCTGGCAGATGTCCAGGGCGTGCTTCGCCACCTCGTCGAGGTCGGTGTAGTGGGACATCACCGACTCCTCACGCACGGGTCGCAGTAGGCGAACCCACCGGACTTCTGCACCGAGTCCGAGGTTCGGTGCAGCCTCCTCCCGCAGGTCACGCAATCGGCGCGGCCGCGAAACTGGTGGGATCGCTTCAAATTCCGGGCCGCCGCGACCTCCTGCTGCGACGGGGGCGCGGGCGGCACGGCTCCGGTGGCGTCCCAGTACCCGCGGCCGGTGACGATGCGGTCGATCACGTAGCGGTTCACGTTGAACTCGCGGGCGATCCGCAACCGCGGGACGCCCATGCGGAAGCGGGTGAGCACCTGCTCGGCCTGCTCCGTGGACAGCTTCGGACGAGGTCCGATCCGCCGACGCACGGGAGCCGCGCCCGTCTCAGCGCTGTACCGTCGCCCACACCGGACATCCGAGACCGTTGCGATGCTGATGCTGTACCGCTCGGCGAGCGCCTCGTCGGTCGAGCCGCAGCTCGCCAGCTTCACCAGCTCCCGTGCCTGCTCAGGCGTCAACGATTTCGGGCGGCCCATCAGAGCGCACCCCTTCGGTCCGCTTCCTCGTAGTCGCGCCACCGGTCCGGGTCATCGCCCACCGTGACGTCGTCCTCGTCGTCGTCCTGCGGCAGCGCGTTCAGCCGGGCGTTGGCGCGCTCCGTGAACCGCAATGCCCAGATGAGCAGCAACGCCGTGAGGGTGATGGCGCCACCCGCAATAGCGCCGGGCAGATCAACGGTCACGGAGTCACCTCCGGTCCATCGAAACGGGTGCTGTCCTCCATCTGCTGGCGGCGCACCCGCAGGGTCAACCCGGGGCGCTCCTCGCCGTCGCTCTCGGGGTCGTCATCGCCGACGATCTCGAGGGTGCACTCACCGAACGCCACCATGAAGGTGTAGGCGCAGCGCCTTGCGAAATCGACCATGGACTGGCGGCCGAGGCCGGAGGTGAACCCGATCAGGCCCACACCCTCCTCTGCGACATCCACAGCCCACGGCAGACGGTCGCCGGGCCGATGGGTAATGCGCGCAATCAACTTGGCGCTCACCGGACACCTCCCTTCGGCATGGCGGCCCGGCCATGCTGCGCCTCCCAGGACGCAGTGGAAGTCCAGCCGTCCACCTTCGGGAGGTTCTGCAGCCACTGGTCCCAGGGGAGCTCGGCGTCCCATGCCGAGTTGTCCAGCCGCAGTTCGCCGTTGCGCACCACCGGCATGCCGGCATCGACCTCGGTGTCGCCACGGTGCAGTGCCTTCGCGAAGATGCCCACGAAGAGCGCGCCGATGAACCGGTCGGTCAGAGTGAAGTGCTTCATGCGGCCACACCCCGCTCACCCATCAGCAGCCAGATCTCATAGGCGACCTCGAACTCCCGCGAGCTGGGGGCGTTGGTCGACATCACGCCGGTCAGGTACTCGAGCAGCTGATCCCGGTCGGCCATGGCCAGGGCCCACACGCGTTCGCCGATGATCCGCGGGAGCGAACCCTCCTCACCGGCGAGGAGCGCCTTCACGTAGTCGAGGGCGGTGTGGCTCATCGGATCTCCTCGGTGGTGTCGTATTCGCGGACCTTCGCCCCGTACATGCGGGCCTCCTCGAGCTGCTCGCGCACGAAGTTGGTGGCGGCCGACCGGCCGGCCGACTCCAGCGCCAGCGCCACCCACTGCAAGTTCTGGTGGCCGAACTCAGATGTCTGCGCGTCGGCTCCGCAGCAGTCCCACCGCTCCGACCAGGGCTCCAGGGCACGGAACTTCGCGCCCAGCGCCTGAACTCGCAGCAGCAACGTCTCGTGCTCGCGGATCACCGCGGCCAGTTCGTCGTTCAGTTCCTCAGGGGTGTGCAGCGGTTCGGTGAGCACCAGCAGCGGCCACAACTCGCGGGCCGCGGCCACCGCTTCGGAGTCGGCGGGGTCCTCGTCGAAGATGGTCAACAGCAGGTCCCGGATCTGGATGTCGGTGAGGTCGTAGCCGATTCCGGCCAGCCGGTAACGCACCGAGCCGCGGGGCTGCGACCACCAGCGGAGCAGCAGGTCGCGGCACGCACGGGAGTGCAGGATCTTCGTCATGGCATACTTCTTTCTCGCGATGTGAATTTCGCTGGCCGCCCGGTTTCGCACCCTGGCGGCCGATTCCGTCCCTTGGCTTGGAGGTCAGGGACGGAAGTTGGAGGCCTCCCCCGCGTCCGTTTCGCGCGGTTGAGCGGGGGAGGCGGCCTCACCACCCTGAGCGGAATCAGCAGGCAGTGAGGAAACTCGAATCATGCGCGCCAGCAGCAGCGCGCCCGGGACGGACAACACCGCCCAAATCAGCAGCGCAATCAGCGTTTCGGTCATCGCCGACCCCGATAGGTATCGAGGTTCGGGACGTCGGTGGACGCGCCCGGGAGCGCCGCGGGAACTACCCCGGCAGCATCAACCGGGCTCGCCCCGCCCTCGGCAGCGGGCGAGGGGCAGCCGCCGAGGGAGCCTGTGCGCGAAGTGCGCGTGACGTACATCAGGTAGCTGCGCATCCGGCGGTTGCGGCGAGGCCACGTCAGGTAGAACCAGGCCACCTGCAGCACGGCTGTCACCAAGCCGCTGGTAAGCACGACCACGCCGCCGAGAAGCATGCCGATGAACTGGTCGATGGAGATCCAGCCGAGAGACACCCACGCCCAGGCCACTGCCATCACGCCGGCGCTGAGCATGAGCGCGGTGAACAGGAGCTGCCTGGCTGCACACACCGTCGACCGCAGGTCCGGGGAGTTCATGCGTCACCGCCTCTGGCGATGGCCTTGGCGAGAGCGACGAGTTCGGCCCCGAAGCGCTCGTAACCATCAGCGGGCCAGCGGATCTCGCTGCTCCGCTGGATGATGCACTTCGCGCCGAAGGACTCGATCAACTGCTTGCGCCGGGCAGCCGACGATCGAGACTTCCACTCGCGGCTGGTTGTCGGCCAGATGAAACGCTCTGTGCCCATGCGCTTGACGTAGTAGTCGGAGGGCTGCCATCCCTGGGGCTTCCAGTTCGGGTCCTGGCCCATGACGTCCGGGTCGAAAGGCGATGGGATCAGCGCGCCCTGCGGGTACTCCACGATCTGGACGCGATACAGGTAGCCGCCAGAACTCATGCCGACCGCCGCAGGAATTCCTCGAGGCTTGCGCCCTCGAGCTTCAAGGCAACGGTGACCGTGTCGACCCCATGCTTTTCGCACAGATCGAGCAGCTTGCGCGCAGTGGCGATGTTCATGCCGTCCGCCTTCCGGCGGCTGTTCGCGGCCCGGATGATCTGCATCAGGTCGCGATTGCTCATGTCCTGCCACAGCACCTGCTGGTAGGCGCGGTCGCCTTCCTCCGACGGCCGCATAACACCCATCCGTGCTGACTTCTTGATCACTACCGATTCGCCGTCGGCGATGTTCACGAGCTCCGACTGCTTCAGCCAGTTCGTGCCGCGCCGCTTCAGGCCGGTCTCGATCAGGTCGTCGAGCAGCCACTGCGGCCAACGGCGGCCGGCGGCCAATGCCGAATCGAGTCCCGCCTTCAGCCGGTCCCCGAACTCGCGGGTCGGGCGCGCATCGCCCACCGCGTCATGGGTTGCGTCGTAGAAGATCTGGTCATACTCGGCGCGTTCCTCGCTGGTGAGGTATCGCATCTCAAACACGGGTGCCTCCGATGAGTCGAAGACCTTGCGGCCTATGGGATTTGAGCTGCTTCCAGAACTTGGCCAGCGCGTCGAACTCGCGCTCGAGGTCGTCCCACTCGCCAGGTTCGATGACGGCCGCAACGTTTTCGGCGTTGAACTGGATGACCTGGATGGCTCGGCTCATCGCGTCGGAGAACTGCTTGGCCAGGCGTGCGCGCTGCACATCCGGGTCGGTCCCGACGTACGCCTCCACTGCGGCATTCAGGTCGCGCGACGAACGCTCGACAGCAGCGCCGGTCTGCTTGACATCCTCGAGCGCTTTGCGGGCAATCTCAACGACCGGTGCAGGCGCAGGAATCTCCGCCTTGCCGCGCTTGATAACGCCCCGTTCGGCGACGTCACGAATCTTGTCGACCTTGTCCAGCGTTGAACCCGAATAGCCGGTGCCCGCACTAGCGACGTTCTTGGTCTTGGTGGCGGCGGACGAACTTGGTACCAAGTTGGTACGAGGTTCCGACTTGAGGTCGGTCCGCTCCCCCTGGCGTTCCCGCGCCTTCGGCGCGAGCAGCTTCGCGCGGCGTTCGCGGGCTCGCGCGGCCTCGTATGGCGTCAAGCCCTTGCGGCAGGCGTTCTCGTCGGCCTCTGCCCGCAACACGTCGGCAGCAGTTTCCAGGCTGACGACGGTGACCGGGACGCATTCCCAGCCAAGGGATTTCACTGCGGCCAGTCGCCGATCCCCGGCGACGAGCTCGCCGTCTTCGGTGATCACGACCGGGTGAAGCAGCCCCACCTGCTCGATGGAGCGCGCCAGCTCGGAGATGTCGCCGAGCTCCTGGCGGTCGCGCTCACCGACGATGATGTCGGAGATCCTCAGGTCGCCGCTCATGCCGCGTCACCAACCTGGTTGCGTCGCACCCGATCCCGCTCCTGGCGGACCCAGCCGCGCATGATCCGGACGGCCGGGGCCATGTCGCTCGGCTGGAAGTGAGACATCTGCTCCGCGATCCACGCCTCGTCGAACTCCGGTGCGCCGCTCATGACAGCTTCTCCATGGCCTTTTCGAAGAATCGCCCCGGATCGACCTGCAGAACGCGGGCGATCCGCAGGAGCTCCCGGACGCGGAACGGCCGGTGTGCATTGAGGCGGCGGCTCAAAGTGGTCTCTGAAATACCGATTGCGCTGGCGACGGCCTTGCGCTTGTTGCCAGAGCAGTCGATCGCGGAGGTGACCGCTTCGGCGACCGCCTGGTCCGTGATGTCCATGTCGGCAACATTAGTGCCAATCTAGGCACTTTTCAAGGCCGACGCGCCCAGTGCGGCACAGAAGGTGCCGATCTGGGCACCTTCCGGCTAACACTCGAACAACACGACGAATCACCCAAGGGCTTGCCGAGATGCCCAAGCGGGCATCAGAATTGCCCACATGGACACGAACGCCGACCTCGAAGGGGTCGACAACGAGGTGCGCGAGGAGCTCGCGCGCCTAGACGCCGCTCTGGGCAGGAAGTTAAGACGCCTGCGCCGCGGCGCTGATATGAGTCAGCAAGAGCTCGCCGACGCCTCTGGCGTCGGCAAGCGAACGCTGGTGCGATTCGAGCAGGGCGAGCGCCCGATGAACACTCGGCAGTTGCAGATTTTCTGCCGGATCTTAGGAGTTACACCGGGGCAGTTCGTCACTGAGGCCGAGGCGGAAATCGGCATCGAGTAGGGAGGCGAAGTCGATCCCTCGCTGGCGAGACTTCACGATCGCCAGCGATATCGGCATGTCCTGCCAGCCCTGACCGAGCTGGCGGTCCGCATCGCCGAGCTCATCACCGCCGGGAATTGGGGAGTTCCCATTAACGCCGTTCACAATACAGCCGCCTCGAAATCGTCCGCTTTCGCTATTCGGCCGCTTGCTGACTCGCGCATTGATGCGCCCCTTACTCCCCGAACCCCTATTCCAAACGCCCGTATTAATTCGGACTTAGGAAGCATATTAGTTGGAACAATCTCTAACACAAGGCTTTTGAGGGCACGTGTTTACGACCAGTCGGTCTGTTCTGGGCAAACGTGTCGTGACCCGACACGCCGCCAGGCGAATTGGCACGGGAAGTCGGTTTATGGCACAGATGGCCATGTCGCATGGGTATCAATCATGATCGCCTGCGTTTCACAGGCTACCTACCTGCGGGACCTAACTCCGGTGTGCGCCACCGAATTTAAGCGGACGCACGGTTACACCAATCGAGCCGTCGCGGAATCCGGGCCCGCCAATCAAACGATTGATCACAACCAGCACGGTGTGCCTCAGCACGTAGCGCTTCTTGTTCATATCCGCTGCAGCCCAAAGCTCCCGGGCATTCGGCCCCATGAACTCATCCAGCACCGGGTCCCCCGACGCCGACCCGACCCGTTTCTCCGCCTCGCGGATCTGAGACTCGACCTCCTCGACATAGGCCGCGACAGCATCAGCCGACATACGAGTCTTGGCCGCCCCCTTGATGAATGCGGCGATGTCCGCGCGCATCTGCTCGATCGCCGCCAGCTCGGCGTCCACGGAATAGCCAGGCTCGTTATCATCAGCTACCAACTGCGCCGCCGTTTCCGGGTTCTCCAGCAGCCGCAGCAACACTTCCTCAACGTGACTATCGGTGCGCTGGATCGTGCGCGACACATGCCCGAAATCGGCGCACTGATAGCGGTCATCACCCCGCGCTGATCGCATGCGCTTCACATCGCCCGGAAGTCCTTGCTCCAGGCACAATCCGCATTTCGCAAGGTAACTCAGCAGGTATCGGGGCTCGGTGCTGCGCCACGTCGGACCAGCGTCGAGCACGGCCAGTATCTGGCGATACAGCTCGGGATCGACCAGCGGCTCCCAATCGCCTCTGCCTCGGATCTCCCCATAGTTTCCGCGCATGCCGTATGTCGTTGGGCTGCGCAGGTATCGGGTCACGTCGTTGATGCCGAACTGGCCGCTGCCGCCGGCCGCCTTCCATCGTGGCGCGAGATCCTTTGCTACCGAACGCCTCGACTCGTGATTGAGCACCCGCCGGGCAGCCTCGGCGATGATCGGCCCCCGAACCGGATGTGGCACACGCTTGACGACCTTCCCCGTCTCGGGATCACGCACGAGCATGTATCCGGGCGCGATCCGGCCGTGTGCCTTGTTCGCCTTGGCGTTGGCCTCCATGGCGCGCAGCACCCGCTTGCGGGTCTTACCTACCTGCTTCGCGCCGTCGAGGATGTCCTGCCACACGCGGTTGCGGTCGTCGTCATCATTCAAGTCCCAGATGCGGCCGTCGTAATAGAGCCGCACACCGATCCGCGCGCACATGTCGCAGAAGTCACCGAAGGCCTTCATGTCACGGGTGAGCCTGGACGGCTCCCACACGACGAGCACATCCCCCGACTGCAACAAACGAGGGAGCCGCTTCCAGTTCTCGCGCTCGCGCCTCGAATGCCGGGAGGCGCCGCGGTCGTTGTCGGCCAGGATCTCCGCGATCTCCCAACCCTCCTCGACGCAGTCTCTCGTACACTCCTCGATCTGCTCTTCGCATGAGCGTCCCCTGGCGGAGTCGTCCTTGGAGACGCGGGCGTAGATGATCGCCCGGAGGATCGCTACTGGAGAACGCCGCGCGCGTGCACTCATGGGCACACGGTAGGACGCGGTCCCCCTATTGACAAGTCTGCGAGGTGAGATGACTATAGCGGTACCGCGCTAGGGGCCCAGTTAAACCGCCTCCGACCAGCGCGTTACCGGCTACCGACGGAGCTCGCAGTGCCCGACTCTCGCACCGCCATCGTCCCCACCGATCACCCGAGCCAGCTCGAGAGACGGCTGTGCGCGATCCTCGCCTACGCATCCCGAGTGGCCGAATCCGAATCGGGAGATCCGCTCACGCAACTTCTCAGCGAGCGCGCCGTACTTCGGTCCGAGCTTTTCGCCTGGGTGGCCGAGTTGCGAATTGCAGACGCCCACAATCAGACATAGTCAGCCTGGCAATTCGCCATTCCTCGACACCATAGACCTCACCAACGAAATAGCCTGCGAATCGGTGCGAGCCATTGCGCTCCAGCCCCGCATAACCGGGCCGGGCCTTTCGGCACCGGCGCCCGTCCATCCACCAACGGCGTAGGTCCAATCATCGTGAAGGTCGAGATACGCTGCCGCCGCGATCCGGCCCGCGGTCAGACGAAACCACCCGCCCAGGTTCCGATCCCACAGCCGTAGTTCCCCATGTCCCCCATCGCCGTAGACAGCTACGTTCCCGTCCCGGTAGGTGACCGAGGCTTCGAGGACCTCTATCTCCTGGCCGATCTGCCACGCGAAGAACCATTGGCCCTCGAGGTCGAGGTCCATGGGCACGCGGCCGGCGAGTACGTCGAGCGTGATGCCGAGCACGAACGCAATTCTCTCCGCTGCAGGAAGAGAGGGCAGTTGTTCGCTCGCTTCGTATCTGGCGATCTGCCGCTGAGTGGTCCCGGCCAGTCCGGCGAGCTGCTTCCGCGACAGGCCACGCCTCTGCCGCATCGCATGGATCACCTCGCCCGGACCGCTCACGGATCTCATAGGACAACACGGGCATCAAAAGACTTGCTTCCGATGGCTAACTGGTCATCCGAATTGTCTCGAAAGTAGCTACGCAGCAGACCAACTAGTCCTATGCTGAGCGAGCGCTCCGACCTGTTGTGCATGGCCTTGCGTTCGTGTTCCAACCACTCACGGCCTCCAGGTCGGAGCGCCCTCACGCATAGGAAAAGCCCCCTCTCGCAGCTCATATGCGAGAGGGGGCTTCTGTCTATCGCTGGGTCAGTCGATGGTTGTGATGCCACACCACGCCGCGAACCCGCGCACAGTCTCCGAGGCACGCGCTTCTTGCCGAGCAAGCATTCGAATCGTTTCATGGACCATCGGGTGGTACCTGGTCTGAGTTGGCGCAACACGCTTGGCCACCTGCAGAGCACTGAAAGCGCCCTCTCGATCGCCATGAAGGAGAAACCCCCGCGCAAGATCGATGTAGTGGTGCCCTACCCGCTCGCGTGGGGTGCCGGTCGGCAGATGAACATCTTCCGATCGCCTCACCGCTTCCGTGCCGTCCATCATCTCCACGGCCAGCCCTACGGACCAGATGTCGACGTTCGCGGGCCCGAAGCACAGGCGGTAGTCGTCGCGGTCCTCTCCTAAACGCTCTGCGGTTTCCCTTGCCTCCGCGAGGTGTGCGTCGGCGAGGTCCCGACGCCCGCCCCGGGCGGCGGCCAGCCCCGACTTCAGGTGCAGGTTCCCCCACATCGCCAACGTCGCTGGGTCTTCACGATTGAGCTCGGATTCGATACGGCGACGGCTGTTCTCGAGGAACCTTCCCGCTGCAGCCCAATCGGCGGTGGCAATCATCTCCCCTGCGCGCTGGTAATCGCCAGCCAGGACCGCCAGTTCATCGCCCGATCGGGCAGCCGCCCATTCGTAGCGGTCCACCGCAAGGGAGGAAAGATCGACATAGCCGAGCTTGTAGGCCACCTGGGAGGCAGCTGCGTAGGCCTCGGCGAGCAGACCGAAGATCCGCTCTTGGTCCGGGCCTGAGGTCGAGTGCCAGGCGATTCGCAAGTCGTGCAGTAGGTCTGGCAGAAACCGCCCCAGCTCGCCGAGTTTGACCGAGTGGCGTAACCGCGACGCGCGCGCGACATCTCCCGCGAGCTCAACCAACGGTCGTGCAGGCACATCTTCTGGCGGGATTCGGTACGAGGCGAGTTCGCGCCTGATCTCCGGGATGCCCGCGTGCACCATCTGTTCGTCTCGGGTGGTACGCGGATAGGGCTGGTCGAACAGCTCGGTCACGTTGACGCCGAGCGCCCGGGCGCACGCACTCGTAAACGCGGGGCTTGCAGGAACTCGCCCCTGCTCGACGTGGCGCAACAGCCCGAGGGAGAACTCATTCCCGAACTCGAGCGCCAGTCTCTTCTGTGTCCAGCCACGCAACCGGCGAGATGCTGCAATGCGCTGGCCGATGCTCTCTGAGCCATGGGTTTGGGTCATCACGGTCACGGTTCCCATCTCATACGAATCCCACTACCAAAAGTACTAAAACTTTTAGTACTTCGCTCCCCTTCGATGCGTGATTCTGTCTATGCCTCCCGATACCGGAGCGTGGCGAAGGTCGGCGTTCGTGTCCAAAGCAACGTCGCCCCCCACGCCCGGCATCGGGAGGCGCAAATCCAACCGAACACAGCCCACGAGGTTCCGATGTCGACGAACTTTGCGTTGATCGGCCTGACCGCAGCACTCGTAACGGTGACCGCATGCCTGTACCTGCTGCCCTTGCGTGACTCCAGATCCGCCGCCAGACACCGACTCAAGCCCGACTCCCCGGACGACGCCACAAAGTGGCTGGACGCGTCGAGCCACGATGCGCCCCGGATCGCGCTCAGCCCCATCGAAGCGCACGCGACCATGCAAACCCACCGTGAATGCAGGACCGCGGATTGCGCACGCAAGGCAGCCGCGTTCGACACCCTTACCGGCACCGGCGCCATCAAGCCGAGGACACGATGAACGCCGCGACGCGGGACCTGTGGCGCAACGCTCACCGGTTCTGCACTGACACACCACCGGCCATCAAATCCCTCGACCAGGCCCGAGCCGTCCTCGACGACCACGGTCGGCATGACGAGAACTGCCGCCAGCTCCACGCCGCGCTGCGCCACGTAACGGAGGCAACAGCATGACTGAGCCTGGATGGTGCAACGACTGGTGCGACCACGGATTCATCTTCGGCATCACCGAACGACTCGCGCAGGGGATCGCGAAGATTCACGCCGGCTGCACGCCCCCGTGCCCGCGGGTGACGACAGCCCGCGAATACCTGGCCGCACGCCGCACCGGCAGCTGACTGATCGTGCCAGTCTCTGGCGTGTCACCGCGCTGATCGTGAAGCATATCCGCAGCATTGTGAAGCATGTCCGGAGCACGATCCGTCGAAGGGATGCCCGTGACCAAGATGATCCGCAGTCGAGTCGCGCCACTCGTGCTCAGTGGCGTATGCGCAGCGCTGCTCACGGCCTGCGGGTCCACGGCCAAACCCGATCAGAAGCTGGACAACGACCACCTGGCACACGAATACGCTCAGGCGGTCTACAACACGCAGCTCGGGAATGCGGCCTCGGGCGTCGACACGGCAACGAAGGCCGCCGTCAGCGCTGCCGATGCCAACTGCAGCGCGCTGAAGACGGCGAAGAACGATGGCCTGCTGACCTTGAAGGGCGACGGACCGACCGATGCTGACGCAATCCGAGGTCTCATCACCGGTCTTCGGAACACCGGTCTGACCTCTGAGCAGGCCCTGACAGCGATCACCGTGAGCGCGAAATATAAGTGCTCTGAGTTCAATTCAGCTTTGGAGTTGTATCAAGCCATCCACGGCTACAACTGACGGTTCAACCTGACCATTCGTGCCAATCGTGCGCGCCGTGCTGCGAAATCGCTGACAGCCAGGCAGCATCAGCGCCACGGCGCGGCGGGGAACAGCGCGCCGACTCAATCCAGGGGACCGCGCATAACGCGCGGACACGAGTCGAAGGCCACCATATGAATCGCATTGCGCGAGTGGGAGTCATGGCCGTCTTGGCCATCATCGGAATCAGCACTGCGGCGGGCACCGCGTCCGCCGACTGCACCGGGATCATCTACGGTCGCCAGGCTTGCGAGGACACCGCGAGGTCATACCGGAACGCCGGATACACCGCGGACTGCATCCTGCTGGTCAACGACAAATATGTCGTCGACTACCACCGCAGCAACTACGGCGACACGGCCCCTCCCAGCCTTCAGGGGTTCGTGCAACGGCTCGCCGGAATCCTCGCCACCGGCAGCGCTTCGGCGTCTCAGTAGGTCACCCAACCCTGTGAAGGTCACCGTATGAATCCCGCCACCCCCGGCATGCCCTACTCGCCGCAGAACGCCGCACCTGTCAATCCGTTCGACCAGTCGCCAGCCACGCAGCCCTACATGATCAACACCGCTCCGCTGGTGATCAACGGGCAGCCCATTCAACTGCCGCCAACGGTGCAGCCGGTGTATGTCGTCCGAGTCCCCATGGACCAGATCGCCACTGCGGTCATGCGGGGCATCATCCGCGCGACCATCTTCCTGGCCCTGATCGGATTCGTCCTCGGCATCGTGATCATGGTGGCCATAAACCACTGATCAAACGCCGAAAGCCGCCCCAGCCGAGATGGCTGGGGCGGCTTCGTAGCTCGGTCGAGGTGGGGCCGTTAACCGGTGTATGGGCGCGCGTTGCGGTGGCGACTCCGGCGGTTACGCGCTTGCCCTTGGCGATTCGCCCACCTGAGATTTCCCGGCTCGTAATTGCCTTCGTTGTCGATGCGGTCCAGTGTGAAGTCCTCCGGGCGAGGGCCGAGCGCCTCGTCTAAGTACAGCGCGAAAGCCGGATAGTCATCGCGCCATGCTTCGTACATCGTGATACCCCGGCCTCCGTAATACTCCCAATCTGCGTGTGTCTCGCAGAAGCACTTACCCTTGATCGTCTGCCACAGACGGTAGCGGTAGTCCGAATACCCTGTGCCGTGCTTGCGAAGGGCGAGGCCCGCCGTTTCGACCTTGAAGCAACCGCAGGAGGTCGATTCGCCGGACTTCAAGTTGCTCGTATTGATCGCCCGCTCGGTACCGCAATCGCACCGGCAACGGACTTTCCTTGCCCCCGGCTGATGGTCTTCTGTCGTCAGCCATCGGCCGAATCGTTGCCCGGCCAGCATGGTGGACTCGCGCGGCTCGCGCACACAGCCGCAGCAAGTCGACCTCCCATCGCGCAGGGAATAGATGTCCACGGACTTGCGAGTGCCGCAGCGACATTCGCAGAGGACCTTCCGAACTCCGGGCGCGCGGCCCTCAACGAGCGTCCACAGACCGAAGGTGCTTCCCGCTTCTCCCATCATCACTCGACAATACGTCAACCGGCCGTGCTGGATATAGTGGGATCACTCCTCCCATGTGACCCACACGGAAATATTGACCGCAGCGGCACTGGTCGGGGTGGCGCGGACACGCAGGACGTTGCCGGCCGGGACTTCCCATTCGCGACCGAGCGGGCTGTATTTCACGTAGTAGAGCCCGTTTTCGTAGTGGTAGTCGAGCAGTCGCGGGGTGGTGATGGTGCCTTCAGTGGAGCTGCCTGCGGAGTATCCGGTCGCGCCGGTGCCGAGGCTGACGGTGGACGCGGCACCGCTCGGGACGTTCACCTTGGCGATACCGGCAGCGACGTGCGCGGTGAGGCCGGTGGCCGCGACCGTGCCCGTGTCGATCAGCTCGACGCGCACGTTGTTGGTCGGGGCGGTGTCGAAGGTGTAGCCCCACTCGATGACACGAATGGAAGTCGTGCTGGCGGTTTGGATCTGGAGCATGGTGCGCGCGGTGCCCGAGGTCGCTCCGGTGGCCTGGGTAGCGACCGGGCCGGTGGTGATCGATCCGGTGGCGCCGTTCCAGCAGCTGTATACGGGGGCTGGCATGGTGTCTCCTTAGTAGAGCGTGGCCTGGTTGACCGCGACCATCGCGTTGTATGGCTGGGTGCGGGTGCCGCCCGGGGTGACGTGGATGTAGGTGGTACTCGCGCCAGTGCTGCCGGATGTGGATGCGACAGTGTCGGTTTCCCAGATCTGGAGCTGGTCTCCGTTGTTCGCGTAGTAGGAGTAGGACAGCGTCGAGGTGGTTCCGTTGCTCCCAGTGGCCACGGTCGCGCCGTTGACCTTCAGCGTGATCGTCATCGAAAAACCGGAGATCACGCCTTGCGCAGCGACAGAGACGCGCCCAGCACGATTGATCGTGATCGTCCCCGACGACAGCGACGTATATGGGTAGCTGGTGTCGACGGTGTCGAAGACGATCTGTTGCCCCGTGGAGCCCGCGCTCGACCACGCTGCGTTGCGGTATGCGCCAGCCGGATTCGGCCAGGTTGAAGCCACAGATCACCTCAGGATTCTGGTCGGGGTCAGCTGACGAAGGCGGGGATGCTTCGCCGGTCGGCGGTCGCTACCTGCGTGCGGTCCTCCGCCACGACCACCACGGTCCGGTCGTCCGCGGTCACGTACACGGTCCGCTCGGGTGGGGTGATGGGATCCGGTGCGCCGACGATCCACGCGTGCGCGGTCAGGCGCGCGGTGACCACCGTCGTATTGGCTTGCACATGCAGTAGGCCGACAGCTGCCGCGGAGAGCGCGGCGGTGACAGCGGTTGTGGTGTCGCAGTGAACGATCCGCACTGCAGCGGCGGTGAGGCTGGCGGTCACGGCCAGTGCGCCGTTCGCCGTTTTGACGCCTGCGGCAGTGCGTACCGCCGATGCGGGGCGTGAGATCGTAACCACGGTGTTGGCGTCCGCGAACGTACCCATGGTCGCGGTGAGCGTTGCGACCATTACAGTCTCGGCCGCGGCGGGCCGTGACGAGGCTGCGTCAGCAGTCAGCGCGGCGGTGACCACGGTGTTGGCATCGGCGACGGTAGCGCGGTGAACCGCGGCCGTTAGGTTCGCGGTCGCTGTCGGGGTCGCGCCGACGTTCGCAGTGCGTTGCCCGGCCGCGGTGAGTGCCGCCGTCATCGTGGCGGTCGCGTCCACGTTGGCTGTCCGGGTCGCTGCCGCGGTGAGCGTCGCGGTGACGACGGTCGGAGCCTGAATGGCGGGTCCCGCGAATGCGGTGGTCGTTGTCGTGGCCGTGATCACCGTGGAGGCGTCCGCCGATCCGGACCAGTTCTGCCCGGCGGTGAGACCAGCTGTGACAACAGTATTCGCCGAGATGGCTGTCGATACGCTCGCCGAGGCGGTCAGCGTCGCGGTCACCACCGTCGACGCGTCGACATTCGCTGTGCGCTGTGCGCTGGCGGTCAGTGTCGCGGTCGTCGTCAGCGATGCGTCTGCGGAGTAGACGCGGGTCGCGGCAGCGGTGAGTGTGGCCGTGACCGTGGTGCTGGCGTCCGCGACATATGCGGTGCCGTGGACGCGCGGGCGGAGCAGGAAGTAGTTGGCGACCGGTTGGGACCGGCCGATACGTGCCAT